>NZ_JBFBIK010000026.1:0-74620 GCF_040685555.1 Sphaerisporangium sp. NPDC088356 | reverse complement strand
CCGGGGCGAGCGCCCCGGCCGCCAGCAGCCCCAAAGCGACGTGACGAAGAGGCACGATCGTCGCCGGCTCCGGTCAGGCGACCGAGTGCGTGACGGTGCCGGTGTACGTTCCGGCGACGGCTGCGGCCGGGATCGTCACGGTGAGCGTCGGATTCCAGGTGGCGGTGTTGTTACCCGTGAGCGCGGTACCGGTGAACGCGACGAGCGGCACATTGATGATGCCGCCGGGACCGGGCGTGAAGGTGCCCGTGCCCGTCGTGGCGGTGGCCGGCCCGGGGGAGTAGCTGACGTTGATGTTCGGGATGGTCTCGGGCCCCGTGCCCCCGCCGGTGGTGAAGTCGGTGCCGGTGACGGTCGCGGTCCAGGAGCCGTTCAGGGTGGCGCGCAGGTCGGTCACCGTGACGGGACCGATCTGCCCCGAGACGCTCGCGGAGCCGGCGGCCACCGAGCCGATGCTCGCCGACCCCGGCGCGCTGATCGTGAGCCCGGCGGTCGTGATCGCGAACGTGACGGTGGTGTCGACGGCCATGGCGGGCAGAGCGGTCGCCGCGACGAGGCCGAGGCCGGCAGCCACGGCGATCGGGTAAAACGATTTACGCATCTTGTGGTCCAATGCTTCAGACGGATCGGGAGGGGCGATGCGAAGTCCGAACACTTGACCCAAGAGAGAAAGCATCCCGACATACCATCACGCCTCGTAGTAGAGGATAACTCTCCGTAGTCGCATTAAGATCAACGGCACGGCACGTACGGGCGCTGAAACGCCTTTCCCTGGCAATGAAACGAGCCCTCCGGCAGCGGGCGTCCTTGCCCCGGAGACAAACGCCCCTGGTCGCACGCGAGCGCGGGTTCGTGACCTTCAGCGTTGACTACCGCCAGTACACCAGTGCCATGGCCACGCTCAGCGGCCGCTTCGAGGCGTATGTGGCCGACGTCACCGCCGAACCTGCTCACCGCGATGCGGGCGACCTCCGACGCGCTCAACGTCGACTATTCCCTGGTGCTGGTGCTGGTGCTGGTGCTGGTGCTGGTGCTGGTGCCCGTCGAGCGGCGAGGCGCGCCGCAGTATGCCGGTTAGTCGAGGTTGTTCCGCTGCCGGACAAGATTTGCGATCGCCAGGATCTTCGGTCGGCCGGTGGCCTTGAAGGAGAGTCCGTGGCGGAAGATTTCGGGGATCCAGTACTGATCCTCCTCTCGGAAGACAACCCCGTTGGAGGCGAGGATTTCCAGGTTCTGGCTTGACAGCTCGACCTGCTCGGGGATGAAGGGAATCCTCTTCTTGTCCGAGGGAAGGCCATCGAGGTGGCTGAGAAGCTCACCTACCTGAGGGCTCTCCTCCCTGATGGCGCGAATCTTGTCCAGGCTGCATTGGACCAGTGCTTTTCTCATTGCGGCAGGTGCCAGCAGGCGGGTTGGCCAGCGGCTGTCATCCATAGAGAAGGCTGCTGACTCCCTGAGGAAGGTCACGATGTCACGCGCCTGGATCTGCTCGTTGAAGTCGGAGAGCGCGGCCAGGAACCACCCGTCCGAGCGGGCCTCGCGGGACTTGGGAGATCCCATCTTCTCTCCCCAGAGAGGATGCAGCATCATGCTGAGATCCTGGTTCTTCGCTGTAGCCACTTCTTCGGGTGTGAATTCGGGAAGTGCTCCGGAACGTTGCGCCACCCAAAGTGCGAGTCGCAGGGCTTCGAAGTGGTTCCACTTGAGCTCGTAGTCGCGGTATCGGGCGAAGAACTGCTTGTCGTTCTGTCGGATCGCCGACTGGACAAGGTCGCGCCGGACGAAGATGACCAGCCCGAGTGGCCGGCCGCGAAGGCTACGCAGCCAGTCGAGACAGTCGATGAGAAGGACGCGGAGCGCCTGTCGCTGGGCGTCGCTCTCGATGAGATCTTGAAGAAGATCTTCAAGCCCGTCGAAGAGGAAGATCCGGGTGTTGGCGGAGCTGAAATCGACGAGTTTGTGCTCCACGTCCTCGGGAGACGCGTCGATCCCCACGGCTCGGGCCAGCTCTTGCAGAGCTGCTGCGGAAGGCGAAGTTCCTTGGCGAGGAGCTTCAAGTCATGGCTTCTGAGGTGCTCGGGCAACTGGGACGTGGACTTCAGCCCTAGCCGATCGAGGATCGCCGCCTTCAGCCCGCACTCGGCGCCGTAGAAGAGCAGTAACGCCGCTGGGGCACCCTCCTTCACGTCGCTTGATGCGTCGCGGTGAGCGGCGAAGCTTGAACGAAGCTGGTTTCTGCCAACATCTACGGACACGATGCGTGATCCTAACGAAGCTTTCCGTTGTGTGATGGTTTCCCGGGCAAATCCCAATCTGTAATGATCGTGATGGAGGCCAGGAGCTCCAGCACGCGCCGTTCCCGGCGAGCAGCTCACGCAGCCGCAGGATGGAGGCGACGTCGCTGGGAGTGCGCCAGGACCGGGCCAGCGGCAGCGAACCCCGCGCCCGCAGCTCGGCGGCGACAGCCCGGCACGGTCGCGGTTCGACGTGCAGGCTTCGAGACCGGCGGTGAGATGGCCGTCCGCATCCTCGCGGATCCGGTAGCAGAGGGCGGTCAGCTCGTTGCGCGGCCAGGAGGCCCTGACGAGGGCGGCGGAGTGCCGGGAGCAGGCGGACCGGGCGTCACGCCCAACGGGGATGGCGTTCAACGGTGGCGCGGCCTCGGGTGG
This sequence comes from Sphaerisporangium sp. NPDC088356, assembly GCF_040685555.1. Lineage (NCBI taxonomy): Bacteria > Bacillati > Actinomycetota > Actinomycetes > Streptosporangiales > Streptosporangiaceae > Sphaerisporangium > Sphaerisporangium sp. NPDC088356. The sequence goes on along the minus strand of NZ_JBFBIK010000026.1, from coordinate 71,951 downwards.
GAGGGGGGGAAGAAAAGAGGGCGCGGTCTGTGGACCGCGCCCTCGGGGGCAGAAGCCCCGGGTAAGCCTGTGCTCACTCTTGCGACTCCCTCAATCTACCCGGCCAAGCGGCGATTCACCGTGATTTCAGCAAGCCTCGGTCCAGCCCACAGAGGCCCTGGTAGAACCTGGCCGCGGAGTGCGGAGATTTCGTCACTTGCCGGCGAGCTGGAACCAGACCACGCGTCCGGTGGCGGTCTCGTACCAGCCCCAGGTCGTCGCCACCTCCTGGAGCAGCCAGAGGCCGCGCCCGCCGCCGCTGTCGGGACAGGTCTCCAGGCACAGTGTGGGCCGGTTCTCCGACGAGCCCGCGTCGACCACGTCGATGTGGAGCGTTCCGTCGTGGTCGGCGACGGCGATGGAGACCCGCCCGGCAGGGCAACGTCCCGAGTCGGAGTACCGCACCGCGTTGGTGACGAGTTCGGTGACGAGCAGCAACGCGTCGTCGGTCTGCGGATGATCGGTGCCTCCCAGTAACTCCCGCACGCAACGCCGGGCCCTCGGGACGGCAGTGACTCGCGCGGGCACATCGACCCGCCCCAGCAGACCGAGCGCCTTCACCGGCCCGCCTTCGCGATGCGCCGGGAGAGGTCGCGTGCCCAGGTCCGGGCCCGTCGGGTCGACGCGGGTACCGATCCGCTGACCCCCCACTTCCTCGTGTGCCTCGGCCGCCCGGGAGGCACGAAGACCTCCAAGCTCGCCCGCCGCCCGGGAGGAAGCCGAACGACGGAGTCGAACCCCAGGTCGTTCAACTCCGAGGCCAGTTCGACGAGGTGGACCTGCCACCCTTGGGCATCGCGCACATTCATGATCCCCTTCACCCCTTTTCGCCGATGAAACCGACGACCATGGCGCTGTAGCAATCCATGACCGAACGGTCACGCTGGGTGCTCAGTCTGCATGACCTTTGAGCCTTCGGCAATAGAAATCAGAATGAACATAGTGCAGATTGAAGGACGAAGATCGATTCGACATACTGCGATGGCCATCACGGAGAGGAACGACATGAGCGCACAGCGAAGCCCTTCGGTACGCAGGCGTCGTCTCGCTGCGGAACTCGCACGCCTCCGCAAGGAGGCAGGGTTGACGAGAGATCAGGTGGCCGAGCATGCAGGCTGCTCACCTGTGACGATCACTCGGATCGAATCGGCCACGAGTGCCGCCACGGTGGGCCTTGTGGCCTTGATGCTCGAACTCTATGGGGTAGCCGACGAGCGTCGGGACGCGCTCACGCAACTCGCGCGCGATGCGCGGAAGCGTGGGTGGTGGTACAAGGTGTCCGAGGCCATCCCGGAGTGGGTGCAGAGCTACGTAGGCCTGGAAGAGGAGGCTTCCACCTATCAGGAGTACCAACCAGAGTTCGTGCCCGGGCTACTACAGACAGAGGAGTACGCCAGAGCCGTCATGCGGTCCGCACCCGTGCTGCCGCCGCACGAGGAACTTGAGCGACGGCTGTCGATTCGGATGAAGCGCCAGGAGCGAGTGTTGGAGCGGGAACATCCGCCGAAGATATGGTTGATCATCAACGAGGCGGTGGTTCGCCGTACGGTGGGGGAACCCAAGACGATGCGTGATCAGCTCCAACGCCTGATCGATCTCTCTCAGAGGAACCACTTCACGATCCAGGTCCTGCCTTTCGCGGCCGGTGTTCATCCCGCGATGGATGGCGGGTTTACGATCTTGAGTTTTCCCAAACCCGCTGATCCGGACACCGTGTACGTTGAGTATTGGCAGGGAAGCGTCTATTTGGAGGATCCATCGGAAGTAGACGCTTACGTTCTGCTCTTCAACCACTTGCGTGCTCTGTCGCTTGGCCCGGATCCGACTCGGAACTTGATCGCGCAGGTGATGCGGGAAATATGAGTGGATGGAGAGGCACGTCTATGAGGGATCTTTCCCAGGTCATCTGGTGTAAGTCCAGCCGGAGTAACGCTAATGGCGGGCAATGTGTGGAAGTTGGTAGGACAGGCTCAGACCGTCTCGTCCGGGTACGTGACTCCAAAGATCCCGGTGGTCCGATCCTGGTCTTCGCCTGGGCCGAATGGGATGCCTTCCTTGATGGCGTCAGGCGCGGGAGGTTGGATGACCCAGTAGGCCGTCACTAGCGCAACTCCTTTTACAACCGGGAGTGACCCCGATCGGAGATGTGGACCACCGGATCTCGCACCCGATCGGCGTCGTACGCGTTGAAGCTGGTAGGGGCCGCAAGGGTTGCTGCTGTCGTGGGCCGTCACGCGAATCCTGAATAGGAAGGCTGGAAACATATCCTGCGGGAAATCAAGGACCAGGCCCTTCGTTTGGATGGCTGTCTGGCCTCCGACCATTAAGGGCAGCTTCTCTTCGTGTCGATCCCGAAACCGCTTGGCCGACCTCGGCAACGCTGCGTGGTGTCAGGCGCGCGCCGGGGCGCACGTGCCGGCCCGGGACGCCCGTACGCCCTCCGCGTAGCGTTCGAGCAGGATGGTGACCAGTTCGGGGGCGGGGCCCAGGGGGTCCGCGACGGCGGAGGCTCCGGCTTCGAGGGTGTCGCGGCGGACCTTGTCGGCGAAGTGGCCGGAGGCGAGCAGGTAGGGCGCGACCACGACCCTGGCCGGACGGGGCGTACGGCCCGAGCCTCCGGCCCCGGGCTTCACGGTCCCGGCTCGTGCGGGGCCGGGGGCTGGGTGGTCGTCGAGGAGCTTCAGTACGGCCTCCTCGGGGGTGGGGGAGGCGGCGGAGGCGTAGGCGGCGCTGATCGAGTGCCAGCCGCGCGAGAGCGCCCACTCGCGGGCCATCGCGGCGATCACGGCGTTGGCCCTGTGGTCGCTCGAACCGGCGGAGACCAGGACCACGGCGGTGTCCGGGTCGCCGATCTCGACTCCGGCCTCCGCGAGCCGCCGCTCCAGGGCCGTGATCAGCAGCGGGTGGGGCCCGAGAGTGGCCCCTTGGTGGACGCGGAGCCGCGGGCGGCTCGCCCGCGCCTCCCTGAGCGCGGAGGGGATGTCGACGCGGCTGTGGTAGGCCTCGGTGAGCAGCAAAGGCAGCACCACGGCCTCGTCCAGGCCGGCCAGCGCGTCGCCGAGCGAGGGCCGGGAATGGTCGAGGTAGGCCGCGTGGACCGGGATGCCGGGGCGCGCGAGCCGTACCTCGCCGAGGAGGGCCTCCACCGTGGCGGACGCGCGCGGGTCACGCGACCCGTGCGCCACCGCCACCAGAGGCGGGAGGCGCCCTTGGAGGGAGGCCGTCGCCGGCGGTCCGGGCACGGCTCTCGTGAGAGGCCGGGCCGGACCCCACCGGGAGGAGCTCACCTATGTCCTCACTGTCAGAGGTGGATGCCGCATTCGGTCTTGCCCAGGCCGGCCCAGCGTCCGCTGCGCGGGTCCTCGCCAGGGGCGACCTGGCGGGTGCAGGGCGCGCAGCCGATCGAGGGGTAGCCGTCGTAGTGCAGCGGATTGATCAGGACGCCGTTGTCGGCCATGTAATTGTCGACGTCGTCCTGGGTCCAGCGCGCGATGGGGTTGACCTTGACCATCTGGCGCTTGGCGTCCCACTCGACGACCTTGGTGTTCGCGCGCGTCGGCGACTCGTCGCGCCGGATGCCGGAGATCCAGGAGAGATACGGCTCCAGGGCGCGGTTCAGCGGCTCCACCTTGCGCAGGTAGCAGCACAGGTCGGGGTTGCGGCCGTTCAGCCGCGGGCCCAGCTCGCGATCTTGCTCGGCGACCGTGCGGGACGGCGTGATGTTGATGACGTTCACGTCGTACACCTGCTGCACGGCGTCGCGGGTGCCGATCGTCTCGGCGAAGTGGTAGCCGGTGTCGATGAACAGCACGTCGACGCCCGGCTTCACCCGGCTGACGAGGTCGATCAGCAGCGCGTCGCTCATCGAGGAGGTGAGGCACAGCCGGTCGCCGAAGGTCGCCGCCGCCCAGCGGATGATCTCCCGCGCGGAGGCCTCCTCCAGGAACTCCGCCGCGGAGTCGACGATGCTCCGGAGGTCGAGCACGCCGCGCTGGCGTTCCAACCCGGTTTCGATCTCCACCAGTGTCATGGCTTGCTCACCAATCCTCGTTCGTCAGTGGATGCGGGCGCCGCCGGGCCGCCGGTCATGAGCGCACGCCGATGCCGAGAAACTTCAGCTTGAAGGCGCGGGCGCACGACCGGCAGTACCAGCCGCCGTCGCCCTCATAGGGTTCGAGGTCCTCGTCGCCGCAGTACGGGCAGTGGAAGGGGACCGCACGCTCGGTCACGCGTGCCTCGCCTTCAGCGGGCCCTGGACGGAGGTCACTTCAGATCCGCCTCGTCGGCCCGCTGGACCCACTCGGAGAAGCTCTCCGCGTCGTTCTTCTGGCTCTGGAAGTTCTTCAGGACGCGCTCGACGTAGTCCGGAAGCTCGGCGGCGGTCGCCTTGAGGCCGCGCACCTTGCGGCCGAATCCCGGGTTCACGCCCAGGGAGCCTCCCAGATGGATCTGGAAGCCCTCCACCTGGTCGCCGGTCGCGTCGGTGATGAGCTGGCCCTTCAGGCCGATGTCCGCGACCTGGATGCGGGCACAGGAGTTCGGGCAGCCGTTGACGTTGATGGTCAGGGGGTCGGTGAAGTCGGGGAGGCGGCGCTCCAGCTCGTCGATGAGGTCGGAGGCGAGCCCCTTGGTCTCGACGATCGCCAGCTTGCAGTACTCGATGCCGGTGCAGGCCATCGTCTGGCGGCGGAACGTGCTCGGGTTGACCTGTAGGTCGGCGGCCTCAAGGTCGGCGACGACGCCGTCGACCTTGTCGGGCGCCACGTCCAGGATGACCATCTTCTGCTCGACGGTCGTACGGACGCGGTCGGAGCCGTACCGCTCGGCGATGTCGGCGATCAGGTTGAGCCGATCGCCGTCGAGCCGCCCGACCTTCGGGGCGAAGCCGACGTAGTAGTTGCCGTCCTTCTGCCTGTGCACGCCGACGTGGTCGCGGCGACCGCCCCGCGGCGCCTCGGGCGCGGGCCCGTCGGGCAGCGGGTAGCCGAGGTACTCCTTCTCGAGGACCTCACGGAACCGCTCGGGCCCCCAGTCGTTGACGAGGAACTTGATGCGCGCGCGGTGGCGGAGCCTGCGGTAACCGTAGTCGCGGAAGATGCCGATGACCCCGGCCCAGACCTCGTGCACCTGCTCGGGCCGGACGAACGTGCCGAGCCGCTTGCCCAGCATGGGGTTGGTGGACAGGCCGCCGCCCACCCACAGGTCGAAACCCTTCTCGCCGTGCTCGTCGACCACTCCGACGAACGCGATGTCGTTGATCTCGTGGACCGTGCAGTGCGCCGGGCAGCCGCTCATCGCCGACTTGAACTTGCGGGGGAGGTTCGAGAACGCCTCGTCGCCGATGTACCGCGAGACGGTGTCCTCGATCTGGGGGGTGGCGTCGATGACCTCCTCGGCGTCGATGCCGGCCAGCGGGCAGCCGAGCATGACGCGCGGGGTGTCGCCGCAGGCCTCCATGGTCGACAGCCCGACGGCCTCCAGCGCCTCCCAGATCGCCGGAACCGACTCGACCTCGATCCAGTGGAGCTGGATGTTCTGCCGGTCGGTGACGTCGGCCGTGCCTCTGGCGTACCTGTTGGCGATGTCGCCGATCGTGCGGAGCTGGGCCAGGCTGAGCTGCCCGCCGTCGATGCGGACGCGGAGCATGAAGTAGCGGTCGTCGAGCTCCTCCGGCTCCAGGATCGCGGTCTTGCCCCCGTCGATGCCCGGCTTGCGCTGGGTGTAGAGGCCGAACCAGCGGAACCGCCCGCGCAGGTCGGCGGGGTCGATGGAGTCGAATCCCTGCTTCGAGTAGACGTCGATGATCCGCTGGCGGACGTTGAGCCCGTCGTCGTTCTTCTTGTTCTCCTCGTTCTTGTTCAGCGGCTCACGGTAACCGAGAGCCCACTGGCCTTCGCCTCGCGGGCGCTTGTGGTGGCGGTTCGCAGGCCTGGGCGGGCTGGTCATGGTGCGTCCTTTGCCGAGAATGGTCATCAGGTCACACGCACGCGGACAGGCCGGCCTCCCGGCTCAACGGCGAGTGCGGGGGCACAAAAAAAGGACGCCTGTCACGCGCCCGTGCTGGCAGAAGTCAACAGGGAGCGACGATCAACGGGCGTCACTACAGATGGCACTGCGGACACGCAGGAAGTCGACGTGGCGTCGCACGACGAGAAGCGGGTCCGCTGGCATGTCCCAGACAATACCCCGCGCGTGCCAGATGTCCAATATCGGGTCCACACTTTGGACATCGGGCATGCTCAGCCGTGGCTAGGCCAGCCGAGCGGAGGCTCCCGGGGCTCGTCCGGGGGCCGGTGCTGGCAGTCGCACCAGGAGCCGCCCGGGCACTCGTCGTGCCGGTCGTGCTTGCACTCCTCGCAGATCACATCCCCATTTTCCTCCTGTTCCTTCTAGAACATGACTCGGTTACGCTGGCGCAAGCCCCACGTAACGCGGAGGTGTCATGGGCGTCTCCATGTCCGAGCTGATCAACGATCTCCGGGCGGAGAGCGCGGAGCTGACAGCCATGATCGGGACTCTGGACCCGGCGGGCTGGGCGCGTCCCACCCCCGCCGACGGGTGGGACGTGCGAGACCAGATCAGCCATCTCGCGTGGTTCGACGACGCCGCCACCACGGCCGCGACCGATCCCGACGGCTTCCGGGCGGCGCTGCCCGCCCTGATCGGCCGCGGCGACTCCGCGGTGGACGAGATCGCCGCCGCCGCGCGCAGTCTCTCGCCGGAGCAGGTACTCGACTGGTTCCGCACGGCTCGCGCCCGCAGCCTGGAGACCTTCGAGAAGCTCGACCCCGGGGCACGGCTGCCGTGGTACGGGCCGGACATGTCGGCCGCCTCCTTCGTCACCGCGCGCCTCATGGAGACCTGGGCGCACGGGCAGGATGTGGCCGACGCGCTGGAGATCGCGCGCGTGCCCACCGTCCGCCTCCGTCACGTGGCACTGCTCGGCGCGCGCGCCATGCCGTACGGCTTCGCCATGCGGGGGATGGACCCGCCGGCCGACCCCGTGCGGGTGGACCCGTGCGGGTGGAGCTGACGCTCCCGGACGGCACGCGGTGGCATCACGGCCCTAAGGACGCGTCCGATCTGGTCCGGGGACCGGCGCTCGACTTCTGCCTGCTGGTCACCCAGCGCTGCAACCTCGCCGACACCGGGCTGGAGGTTCGCGGCGCGACGGCCACGAGGTGGATGTCGGTCGCCCAGGCGTTCGCGGGACCGCCTGGAGGAGGCCGTCCCGCCGGCCAGGCCAGGGCCCTCACTTGACCGTCGGGTGGGTAAGGAGTCCCTGGCCTTCCCTTGACGATCGCATGACCTATTCCGAGCTGATTTGCCGGAGAAAGCTAATATGGGAGGTCGCAAACGCCTCCCCCGGTAGAACGTCACCGTTCGGGGTAGACGCCACGAACGTAGAACGTCACAGGGGTGGGGTCGTGGTAGGGCCGTGGTGCGAATACCTTTGGATGCCATGACGTCCACCGACGCTCCGACCAGGTCGTCCCGCCCCCGGGGGCGGACGGCCCGCTGGAGGTTGGTCAGGGCCAGAGCCAGGAAGAACGCCACGGCCGGCATGTCGGCGGTACAGGGTTCAAGGGCCTGGAGAGCCGTCGACGGGTCCCGCCTGTGGGCGCTGGTCCGCGCGACGACGACGGCCGGGTTCAACTACCGCGTGACCGGTCTCGCGGGCGAGGCGGCGTTCTTCGCCCTGCTGTCGCTGCCCCCGTTCGTCCTCGGGCTGATCGGCCTGCTCGGCCACCTGAGCGGCATCCTCGGCTCGGGCACCGTCGCCGAGACCCGGGGGTGGGTGCTCGCCCAGGCCCACCTGCTGTTCACCGGCAACACGGTCGACCGGGTGGTGAAGCCCCTGCTCGATGACGTGCTGAAGGGTGGCCAGGTCTCGCTGATCTCCGTGGGCTTCCTGCTCGCGCTGTGGTCGGGCTCGCGGGCCCTGTTCGTCTACGTCGACCTGATCTCCATCGCCTACGGGCTCGGAGAGACCCGGGGCATCATCCGCACGCGCATCCTGTCGTTCGGGCTCTACATCGCGGCTCTGGTCATCGGCTTGATCGTGATACCGGTGCTGGTGATCGGGCCGACGCTGCTGTCGGGCGCGCTCCCGCAGTACAGCGGGCTCGTGAGCGTCTTCTACTGGCCGGTGGTGGTCATCGGGTCGGTGCTGGTGCTCACGCTCCTGTACCACGTCAGCGTGGCCGTGCGCACTCGCTGGTGGCGCGAGATGCCCGGGGCGCTGCTGGCGCTGCTCATCTGGATCGTCTGCGCGGCGGTCCTGCGCGAGGTTCTGGCCGCGTGGTTCACGCCGCTGTCCATCTACGGGTCACTGGCCGCTCCCATCGCGGTGCTGCTGTGGCTGTACATCACGGCGCTGGCGGTGCTGATCGGCGCGACGCTCAACGCCGAGTTCGACCGCCTGTGGCCCGACGGCACGAGCCGAAACGGCGAGTCCGCTATCGTCTAACGCGACGTGACCGGCGTGTCTGGGTGGGGCACCACCAGGGAGCGAAAGGGTCGGAGGCCGAGCGCCTGGGTCTTCGCCAGATGCCAACGAAGGGTAGGGCCATGAGTTCTCTTTCGGACGTCGACCCGCAGATCGCCGAACTGATCAGGGCGGAGGAACGCCGTCAGGCCGACACCGTCAAGCTGATCGCCTCGGAGAACTACGTCTCCAAGGCCGTTCTCGAAGCCACCGGCAGCGTGCTGACCAACAAGTACTCCGAGGGCTACGCGGGCAAGCGCTACTACGAGGGCCAGCAGGTCATCGACCAGGTCGAGACCCTCGCCGTCGACCGTGCCAAGTCGCTGTTCGGCGTGAACCACGCCAACGTCCAGCCGTACTCCGGCTCGCCGGCCAACCTCGCGATCTACATGGCCTTCCTCAACCCGGGGGACACCGTGATGGGCATGGGCCTGCCCTTCGGCGGCCACCTGACCCACGGCTGGTCGGTCTCGGCCACCGGCAAGTGGTTCAACCCGGTGAGGTACGGCGTACGCCAGGACACCGGCCGCATCGACATGGACGAGGTGCGTTCCCTTGCCCTGGAGCACCGCCCCAAGCTGATCTTCTGCGGCGGCACCGCGATCCCGCGCACGATCGACTTCCCCGCCTTCGCCGAGGTCGCCCGCGAGGTCGGCGCCATCCTCGCGGCCGACATCGCCCACATCGCGGGCCTGGTCGCCGGCGGCGCGCACCCCTCGCCGGTGGGTCACGCCGACGTCATCTCCACCACCACGCACAAGACGCTGCGCGGCCCGCGCGGCGCCATGCTGATGGCCACCTCCGACGAGCACGCCAAGGCCCTGAACAAGGCCGTGTTCCCCGGCCTGCAGGGCGGCCCGCACAACCACACCACGGCCGCGATCGCCGTGGCGCTCCACGAGGCCGCGACCGACGACTTCAAGGCCTACGCCCGGCAGGTGGTCGCCAACGCCAAGGCGCTGGCCGACGAGCTGTCGAGCCGCGGGTTCGACCTGGTCTCCGGTGGCACCGACAACCACCTCATCCTGATCGACCTGACGTCCAAGGGCGCCGCGGGCAAGCCGGCCGCGCAGGCCCTCGACCGCGCCGGTCTGGAGACCAACTACAACACCGTGCCGTTCGACCCGCGCAAGCCGTTCGACCCGTCCGGCCTGCGCATCGGCACGCCGTCGGTCACGAGCCGCGGCATGGGCGAGGCCGAGATGCGCCAGATCGGCGCCTGGATGGACGAGGTCGTCACCGCCATCGCCAAGGGCGACGCCGACGACGTCATCGCGCGCGTGCACGGGGAGGTCAGCGAGCTGACCGGCAAGTTCCCCACGCCCGGCCTGAGCTGACCGGGAGCCCCGTGGCCGGGCGTCGGGTTCCGTGACGCCCGGCCGGGGCTGACCGGCGGTGCGGGGCGCCGAGGCCGGCGCCACGGGAAAGGCGGGGCCCGAGTCGGGCCCACGAAAATGTGTTGCCGACGATGGCCGGGCCCGCGATAAAGTGGGCCCGGCTTCGCCGCTTCTGAGGGATGCGGCCGTGATCGAGCGGGAGGTGAGGAAGATGCGGGTCGTTCGGAGGATGCCCATGTCCATTTCCTCCCGGGTGCCACTCACGCGCTGAAGCCGCCAGGTGCCCGGTTCTCGAAGGGTGCCTGAGTTGACCACTCTCGGTCATGATCTTTTCTCTCTCGGCTGGGACGACTCCCTCGCCGCCGATCTTCCGGGCGGAGCCGTCCCCGCCCGCGTGGCCCGCGTCGATCGCGGCGCCGCCGACGTCATCACCACCGAAGGCCACCACACCGCCCAGTACGCCGCCCGGTTGCGGCGGGCGACGGCGGACGACCCCGTGGCCCTGCCCTGCGTGGGCGACTGGGCCGCGCTCACCAGGCTCGCCGAGGGCCGCTACGAGCTCGACGCGATCCTCCCGAGAAGGACCGCCTTCGTGCGCGGGGGTGTCAGCCGCGACTCGCGTGGCGGCCTGTCCGGCGACTCGCGGGGGCAGGTGCTGGCCGCGAACGTCGACGTGGTCTTCGTCGCCGAGCCCGCCATGCACGCCGGCGACTTCGCCGATCTCGGCCGCGTGGAGCGGCTGCTCGCCCTGGCGTGGGAGAGCGGAGCCCGGCCGGTCGTGCTGATCACCAAGTCCGATCTCGTCGGGCAGCACCTCCCGGGGCTCCTCGAAGACGTGGCGGCGGTCGCGCCGGGCGTCGACCTCCACGCCGTCTGCTCGGTCACCGGGGAGGGCGTCGACGTGGTGCGGAGCCACCTCGAAGGCTCGCGCACCGCAGTGATACTCGGGGCCTCGGGCGCGGGCAAGTCGACGCTGGTCAACGCGCTGGCCGGCGAGGCGGTGATGGAGACCCAGCAGGTGCGCGCGGCCGACGGGCGGGGACGTCACACCACCGTGCACCGCGAGCTGATCGCGCTGAACGGCGGCGGCCTGGTGATCGACACACCGGGCATCCGCCGGGTGGGGATGTACGAGATGAGCCAGGGCGTCGACCTGGTGTTCTCCGACATCGAGGAGCTGGCCCAGGGATGCCGGTTCGACAACTGCGCTCATGAGAGCGAGCCCGGATGTGCCGTTCTCGAGGCCCTGGAGTCGGGCGAGCTGCCGGAACGCCGCCTTTCGAGCTGGCGCAAGCTCCAGCGCGAGGCGGCGTGGATGGCGAGGCGCGGCGACGCCCGGCTGCGCGCCGAGGAGACCCGCAAGTGGAAGATCATCCACAAGTCCGTGCGCAACCAGGGCCGTCCCTGACCGCTTGCGGTATGGGTGGAAGGGTACGAAGGGGGCATGGGCGCTAGTCGGCGGGTGTCCCTGCTCTTCGCCGACAGGGCGGAGGCGGGCGCCCTGCTCGCCGAGATACTGGCGGACCTCGGCCTCGCCGATCCGGTGATACTCGCTCTGCCACGCGGGGGCGTGGCGGTGGCGGCACCGGTCGCCGAACGGCTGGACGCGCCGCTGGACGTCCTCGTGACCCGGAAGATCGGCCACCCCGAGCAGCCCGAGCTCGGGGTGGGCGCGATCGCCGAGGGCGGGGAGCCGGTGCTCGACGTCCCGTTCCTGGCCCACCTCGGGCTCAGTACGGAGGACGTCGCGACGGTCGTCGAGCAGGAGAGGCGCGAGCTCGCGAGAAGGGTCGCCGCCTACCGGGGGGAGCGCATGCTTCCCCGGCTGATGGGGCGGGATGTCGTCGTGGTGGACGACGGGCTCGCGACGGGGGCGACGGCTCGCGCGGCGCTGCGCGCCGTGCGGGCGTCCAGGCCACGGAGGCTGGTGCTGGCCGTGCCGGTGGGGTCGCCGAGGACGGTCGCGGAGCTCAGAGACGAGGCGGACGAGGTGGTCGTGATCGCCACCCCGCCCGGGTTCTACGCTGTCGGCCAGTGGTACGTGCGGTTCGACCAGCTGACGGACGCGGACGTTCTCCACCTGCTGCGGCAAGGGCGGTGAACGAGAGGGTTCGCCTGCGTAGGGGATGGGGGGAAGGTGTGGGTGCCGCCCTGGACGGGAATGACACCCGCATGATCATGCGGCAATTACGGCCCTGGAGGCGTACAGGAGCGGAAAAGCCGCATGATCACGGGGGAACATGCCGGTGGAGGTTCAGGCAGCGCTGATGCCGGCGCTCGCGGCACGCCGCATGCGCCGACGGCGCTCGGACGCGCGCTCGTCCTCGTTGAGCCCGCCCCACGTGCCGTACTTCTCCGGACGTGAGAGGGCGTAGTCGAGGCACTCGGCACGGACAGGGCACTGGGCGCAGATGGCCTTGGCCTTGCGCTCGCGAATGTCGCGCTCCGGCTGACGCTCGCCGTCGGGACCGAAGAACAGCACAAGGTCCTCTCCCCGGCACGCGGCGTCATCCTGCCAACCCCAGCTGGGGCGCGGGCGGGCGATCTGCCGACGTACCTGAGACATGAGAAACCACCTTAGGTGAGAGGTATTTCGTGTTTGTGCCGCATTGGACGCATATGGCGTCCCTGATTCCAACGCCGTGATAGTCCGTGGTGTTCCCGGCTCCGACAGGAGCCTCAGGTCAGAACGGGCGTGCCGCACTGGAGATGCTCCAGCTCGGCCAGCCTGTAGGTCATGATCGTGTCGGCGCACGCCATACCGCATGGCGCGAACATCGTCCGCTCGACCACAACCCGGAACCGGACGTCCCCGTGGCGCACAATCGCCTCGGTGACGTCACCGTCCAGCCTGGTGGATTCCACGGCCACTCCGCCTACCGAGAGCTCGCCCGTGTGTGCCCGGACGAAATGCTCGGCGGCCTGCGATGGCTCAGGGATACCTGCGCGCCCCCGGAAACGGTCGAGAACGATCTCACCGTGCCGGTACGCGTTTGCCGCCGCGATCGCGGCAGCCTGAGACATGCTGCCGTAGTAAAGCCCGTGTGGCAAGCACACAAGGTTAGCGGCGTACCGATCGCCGCCCACATGAGTGGTTTCCCACACTCTTCCCGGCAGGCTCTCACCCAAAACCCGCGCGATGGGAAGGCCAATGCGGGCACAACACGCGTTGCGCCTGGCATGCGTGCAGACCAGGAACACCGGCTCCTTCACCAGTATGCAGGACTCCGGAACCACTCCGCGCACAAGAGATCCCAGGTCAAGATCTCCGGGGTTCTTGAAGAACCCCTCCGCGATCCAGGGGAGTTCTGCCGTGGTGTCGGCCACCATGACCCTGACCGGCCCCTGCGCCGAGCGGCGGTGAAGCGGCCGCCTGATGAGCTGGGGCCTGATCCCCAGCTTGGTGGCGCGTTCGATCAGCGCGTGGATCCCGGCGGGGAGCTCACACTCCGACAGGTGGGACGCCCAAGGCCCGGCATGCTCGATGAGCAGCCACAACCGGGCGCCGACGGTCGCGCTCGCAAGCGCCGGCACCTCGCCTGTATGGCATCCGGCCGGGTGTTCGCACCCCCGTGTCCGGTCTCTGGTCACACGATCCTCCCGACAGACTTAGGTAAGACTAACCTAATGGATAGGGGCCATACGTGTCGGAGCACAGGTTTCTGGGGTGTCCTCAATTCCCACCCCTACGCGCGCGCCTCATGTGACATAACTCACGAACCGGTCTCACCGGGCAGGTTGCCGAGAGTGCCGTCCGGGAGCTAAAGGGCGTGGTCGCGCAGCGCCCGCTCCGCCGCGGGAAGGGCCGCCGCGCGGTCCTCGGGCACCAGGCCGATGCGGGTGCGGCGGTCGAGCAGGTCGCCCGCGTCCAGCGCGCCCTCGTGCAGCACCGCCCACACCAGCTCGGCCACGGTGACCCCCAGCGGCAGCGTCTCCGCCAGCTCCGGATCACGCTCCGCGAGGGCATGGACGGCCGCCGCCTCCGAGCCGTACCGCTCGGCGAGGCGCTGAGGGACGCCGTCCGGCGAGGGCATGGCCGCGCCCACGAGGGGCAGGCGGGCCGTACGGCTTCGGGGAGCGTCCGGGAACGCCGCGTCGACGGCGTCCTCGGCCATCCTGCGGTAGGTGGTCAGTTTTCCGCCCACGATCGTCACGACGCCGTCAGGGGCCCGGACGACCGCATGCCTGCGGGAGAGGTCGGCCGTGCGCCCGTCGCCGGTCAGCAGCGGCCTGAGGCCCGCGTAGGCGCCCGCCACGTCGCCGCGGGCGAGGGGAACCTCCAGAACCGAGTTGAGAACCTCCAGGAGGAACGCGATGTCGGTCTCGGGAGCCTCGGGCACGTCGGGGATCGGGCCGTCCACCGGCTCGTCGGTGAGGCCCACGTAGACGCGCCCGTCGGGCTGGGGGAGCACCAGGACGAACCTCGCCCCCTCGCCCGGGATCGGCACGTGCAGGCTCGCGCGGGGCTCGCCGAGGGTGCCAGGACGCAGGACGAGGTGGGTGCCCCTGGAGGGCCGCATGGACACCGAATCGGTCAGCCGCCCCGCCCACACGCCGGTCGCGTTGATCACTCTGCGGGCGCGGATCGTGAAGGCCTCACCGCCCAGCTCGTCGCGGACCTCGGCGCCGTCGCCGGACAGGGCCAGGGCGCGGCACCGGGTGAGCACCCGGGCGCCGTGCGCCGCGGCCGTCCTCGCGATAGCGACCACCAGCCGGGCGTCGTCGACGACCCGCCCGTCGAAGGAGACCAGCGCGCCGCGCAGCCCGTACGTGCGCAGGGCCGGCACGGCGGCGCGGGCCCGTGAGACCGTCACGCGGGACGGGCCGGGGAGCAGGCGGCGCGGGGTTCCCGCCGACGCCCTGAGCAGGTCGCCGAGCCGGTAGCCCGCCATCACGACCTCGGCCTGGGCTCTGGACACCCCAGAGGTCAGTGGCAGGAGGTACGGCTGGGCACGTACCAGGTGGGGAGCCGTGTGGCGCAGCAGCACCCCGCGCTCGACCGCGCTCTCCCTGGCCACCCCCACCTGGCCCTTGGCGAGGTAGCGCAGCCCGCCGTGGATCATCTTGGAGCTCCACCGCGATGTGCCGAACGCCAGGTCGTGGGCGTCGATCGCCGCGACCGACAGGCCACGGGAGGCGGCGTCGAGCGCCACCCCCGCCCCCGTCGCGCCCAGCCCGACCACCAGCAGGTCCACGACCGTCTCACGGACCTCGGCCAGCTCGCGGGCACGCCGTGAGGCGTTGAGCGAGGACCTTGAAGGCTCGGCCGGCGGCGGCGCGGGGGTGTGGCTCATGGTCCTGGCACCTCTTCAGGGGGCACCCGGAAGGGGTACCACAGCCGGGCGTGTCACAGTGTAGGGCGTGGAAACTCCCGACACCGCCGCGGAACCGATGCTCTGGTCGGGCTGGGGCGATCCCGCCAAGGCCGCCGAGCTGCCCGAATCCGTCCGCAAGCTGCTGCGCGAGCTGCTCGGCGTGCGCGAGCCCGCGCGGCCCGCCGCGAGCTTCGGAGAGGTCAGGCTGCGCGCCGCCGCCCTGTCCCCGCTGATCCTGGCCGATCTCCGCAGGGCCGTCGGCGGGGAGCACGTCCGCGTCGACGACGACGCCAGGATCCGCCACACCCGGGGGAAGTCCACGCCCGACCTGCTGCGCATGCGCGACGGCGACGGCTCCGACGCCCCGGACGCGGTGCTGCTGCCCGGCTCGCACGACGAGGTGCTCGAGGTGCTCCGCATCTGCGCCCACCACCGGGTCGCGGTCGTGCCCTTCGGAGGCGGCACCTCGGTCGTCGGCGGCCTCGTGGCCTCCCGGCAGGGCTTCGCCGGCGTGGTCGCCCTCGACATGGCCCGGCTCAACCGGCTCATCTCGGTGGACACCGAGTCCATGGTCGCCGAGCTGGAGGCCGGCCTGCGCGCCCCGCAGGCCGAGCAGCTCCTCGCCAGGCACGGGCTGACCCTCGGGCACTTCCCCCAGTCCTACGAGTACGCCACCCTGGGTGGCTTCGCGGCGGCGCGGTCGAGCGGCCAGGCGTCGGCAGGGTTCGGCCGCTTCGACGACATGGTGGTGGGCGTGACCGTGGCCACCCCGAGCGGCACGCTGGAGTCCGGCCGCGCGCCGAAGTCCGCCGCGGGGCCGGATCTGCGGCAGCTCGTCCTCGGCTCGGAGGGTGCCTTCGGCGTCGTCACCTCGATGCGGCTGCGGGTGCGGCGGGCGCCGGCCGAGAAGGTGTACGAGGGCTGGCGCTTCGGGTCGTTCAGTGCCGGGACGGCGGCGCTGCGGCGCGTGGCGCAGGAGGGGCCGCTCCCGACGGTGCTGCGCCTGTCCGACGAGACCGAGACCATGGTGGGCCTCGCCAAGCCGGGGGAGATCGGCGGGGTCCGGCCCGACGCCGGATGTCTCGCCGTCGTCGGGTACGAGGGCGAGGCCGGCGACGTCGCCTACCGGCGCGAGCGCACCGCCGAGACCCTGTCGGGGCTGGGCGGCGTCTACCTCGGCCCCGAGCCCGGCGAGGCGTGGTCCCACGGCCGCTTCAGCGCCCCGTACCTCCGCGACGCGCTGCTGTCCGCGGGGGCGACCGTGGAGACGCTGGAGACGGCCTGCTTCTGGTCGGGCATCCCGAGGCTCTACGACGCCGTGCGGCTGGTGCTCAGCGTGGCCCTCGCGCCCGCGGACCTGTCCGGGCCGGGCGGCCCGCCGCTGGTGATGTGCCACCTGTCGCACGTGTACGGGACGGGCGCGTCGCTGTACTTCACCGTGGTGGCCTCCCAGACCGCGGACCCCCTCGGGCAGTGGGACACCGCCAAGCGGGCGGTCAACGAGGCCATCGGGCTGGCGGGCGGCACGATCTCGCACCACCACGGCGTCGGCAGGGACCACAAGACGGCCTACGCCGCCGAGATCGGCGAGCTCGGGGTCGAGATCCTTCGCGCGGTCAAGGAGCGCCTCGACCCGGCCGGCATCCTCAATCCGGGCGTCCTGATCCCCTGATCGCGTGGTCTGGGCGGCGGGGGAGTGAAACGTCCGGGAGACCCGATTGGTGAGTCGGCGTGCGATCCATCAAGATCGTGGCAAAGATAGGGTCATGGTCGATGTGGAGCGGGCAGCCGCGCGTGGGAAGCGGGTCTCGTCGCGGGTGTCCGAGGAGGGCGCCGGATGGTCCTGCCAGGAGATGGGCACGTTCCAGAAGCTGCGCCCGAACGAGGAGAGCTTCTCCTGGCTGACGGTGAAGACCCTGCTGCGCTCGCGCAACGAGATCCTCGCCCAGCTCTTCGGCGACCCGTCCAACGAGGTGCGCCGGCGGTGGATGGCGGCCCGCGAAGGCGTCGACCCCGATTTCCGGATAAAGCCTGATCTGGGTGCTGAGTACAGCTTCCTGATCGTCGGCGACACCGGCGAGGGCGACGCCTCGCAGTACGCCGTGGTGCCCGGCCTGCTCACCATCGGCGCCGGCACCGCCTTCGCGATCGTCGCGAGCGACGTCATCTACCCCACGGGCTCGGGCAACGAGTACGACGACAAGTTCTTCCGCCCCTACAAGGATTATCCCGCCCCGATCTACGCCGTCCCGGGCAACCACGACTGGTACGACGGGCTCGGCGGGTTCATGCGCGTCTTCTGCGACGCGCCCGCGCTGGAGGTGAAGCGCCAGGGGTTCTCGCTGTCGCCCGCGGGTGTGCGGGGCCTGTTCTGGACCAAGCCCGAGACGATCGACGAGCCCCGCCTCGCCCAGGCCCGCGCCAGGCGGTCGCGGCCCGAGCAGCGGGCGGCGCAGCCCGCGCCGTACTGGGTGATCGACCTGCCAGGCCTGCTGCTGGTGGGCATCGACACCGGCATCCGCGGCACCATCGACCGCGACCAGGGGGCGTGGTTGCGCCGGGTGTCCGCCGATCCCCGCCCCAAGGTGCTGATCACGGGCAAGCCGATCTACGACCGCAACGACTACCACCCGTGCCCGATCGAGGACGGCGGCACGGTCGACGACATCGTCAGGGACCCGGCGAACAACTACGTCGCCGCCATCGGCGGCGACACCCACAACTACCAGCGCTACCCGGTCGAGGTGGGCGGCCGGATCATCCAGTACATCGTGTCCGGCGGCGGCGGGGCGTTCATGCACGCCACGCACACGATCCCCCGCGTCGACGTCGGAGGCGTGCGCGAGGACGACTTCAAGTGTTATCCGCTGAGAGGTGACTCGCTGTCGTTCTACAGCAACCTCTACCGCTCGCGGCTCCGCATGCCGTGGCTCTACCTCACGCCCGACCAGGGCCTCGTGCTGATGTCCAGGCACATCGGCAACACCCCGCCGCGCCCCGTCGGCACGGGCGACGGCACGGCCGGGGCGGCGGGCGCGGACGGCTCCGAGCCCACCGCGCCCGGTGAGCCCGTGAAGATCACGACGCGCATGAAGTGGGCGGCCCGGATCCTCGGCGGCCGGCCCATGCCGTTCCGCCTGCCGGTGGGGCGCACCTTCCACCGCTGGTTCTCCGAGCTGTCCGACTGGGACACCCCGCCCTTCTTCAAGAGCTTCCTGCACGTCTCGGTGCAGGACGGCACCCTGCGGATCCGCTGCTTCGCGGCCACCGGCTGCCGTCCCCAGGAGATCGAGCCCCCGATGGAGGACGAGGTGGCGATCCCCCTCGGCCCGCCGAGCGGCGGGTGATCAGGAAGCGGGCTTGAAGCTGCTCCACAGGACGGCCATCGTCTGGCGGTTGTCCGCCTGGTCCCACTCGGCGTCGGGCGCGGTGAACGTCACCTCGAAGGCCGTCTTGCCGTCGATGGCGATGTGCCGGGTGACGGCGTGCGTGGTCACGTTGTTCAGAGCGGTGTAGGTGTACTCCCAGACGCTCGCCTGCCACTTGCCGTTCCCGAAGGTGGAGGACTCCAGCCTGACCTGGGCGTAGTCGGTGAGCGTGGCCTCGTCCTTGGCCTTGGTCAGCGCGGTCAGGCCGTCGTCGCCGGTGGAGGGCACCTTCTTGATCTGGATGCGCCGCCCGGAGCTCTTCGGGCCGAGGTAGGTCACCGCTTCGCCCGAGATGGACGCCGTCCAGTCCTTGGGAACCGCGACCGACGCGCCCGCCGCCGTGTGCGTGCGGAAGTTCGCCGGGATCGCCGTGGGAACGGCCTGGTCGTCGGGGGCCGAGGACTCCGGCGAGGACTGCACGGCGGAGGGCGGACCTTCGGTGGCGGCAATCGGGGTGGCGACGTTGTCCTGCGACGGCGAGCCCGAGGGCCACAGCACGAACAGCAGGGCGGCCACCACGCCGACGACCCCCACACCGGCCAGGATGAGCATGACGGGGGAGCGGCCCTCGCGGGCGTCGTCCTCCGGCTCCGCCGTTCCGCGGCGGCGCGTACGGGGATCCGGTTCCTCCTCGCGCGTGCCCCGGCCGCCGCCCCTGTGGTCCGGACCGGCGAACGGATCGCCCTGGAGGTCTTTTGCGAGCTTGTCGGCCAGGTTCGAGGGGGGGCTCGCCGGCCACACGCGGGATCCGGGCGTCCCCGCCACCAGCGAATCGCGGGCGGAGTGGGCCCCACCGGGCGTGTCGAACGGTTGGTGCGGCTGGGGACCGGAGGTGCTCTTGAGGGCGTCGTAGAGGTTCGACCGGGTGCCGGGCGACCTGTTCTGCCCCTCGTAGGGCATCGGCTGCGGCCCCGAGGGGCTGCGCAGAGCGTCGTACGGGTCGGCCGGCTGTGCTCCCGAGGGGCCGTGCAGCGCGTCATGCGGCGCGGGCTGGGGACCTGAAGGGCTCCGGAACGCCTCGAACGGGCTTGGCTGCGGTCCCGACGGGCTGCGCAGAGCGTCGTACGGGTTGACCGGCTGCGATCCTGAGGGGCTGCGTAAGGCGTCGTACGGGTTGACCGGCTGGGGCGCCGAGGGGCTGCCCAGCGCGTCGTAGGGGTTGACCGGCAGGGGCCCCGACGGGCTGCGCAGCGCGTCGTACGGGTTCGCCGGCTGCGAACCCGAGGGGCCGTCCAGCGCGTCGTACCCCGCCGGTGCTCCGTAGGGCGTGCCGTGCGAGCCGGTGGACGAGCCGCCGCCCCGCGGGCGGAACGGATCGGCGGTGCCCGCGGACTGGTCGGCGGAGTCCGGGTCGAAGGGGATGCGCACGGGTCCTGAGGGCGTCTCGATGATGCGTGACGGCATCGGTCCCGACGGCGGATCGAGCGGAGGGAGCATGCGCACCGGCGTGGAGTCGGCCTGCGTGGGCAGGGGAGTGGAGACGTGACGGTCGCCGAGGAGCGCGAGCCCCGACCCGTGGGTGCGCAGCACCCGTTCCAGCAGCTCGGCGGCTTGGGCGGCAGGCATCCTGTCGGCGGGGTTCTTACGCAGCAGGCCCTCGATGACCGGCAGCAGGGCTCCGGCGCGTTGCGGGCGGTTGGGCTCCTGGGTCAGCACCGCGCCGAGGACGGCCACAGCGTCCGGCCCCTCGTACGGCGGGCGGCCCTCGACGGCGGCGTACAGCGTCGCGCCGTAGGACCACAGATCGGCCGCGTGGGTGATCGGGCGGCCCTGGAGCCGCTCCGGCGGGATGTAGGCGGGCGAGCCCATGAGAAGGCCCGTCTGGGTGATGGTGACATCACCTTCTATCGCCGCGATGCCGAAGTCGGTGAGCACCACACGGTCGGCGGTGAGCAGCACGTTGCCGGGCTTGACGTCGCGGTGCAGGATGCCGGCGGCGTGGGCGTGCCGGAGCGCGTCGAGCACGCGGACGCCGATCTCGGCGGCCTGGACCACGGGCAGCGGCCCGCTCTGCCGCACGGCCTGCTCCAGCGACCAGGCGCGGACCAGCTCCATGACGATCCAGGGGCGGCCGTCCTCCTCGACGACGTCGTGGACGGTGACGATGCCCGGATGGCTGAGCCGCGCGGCGGACCTGGCCTCGCGCAGCATGCGCCGGTGGGCGACCTGCTTGCCCGCCTGGTCGAGGCCGAAGGGCAGGATCAGCTCCTTGACCGCGACGTCACGGTCGAGCAGCACGTCATGGGCATGCCAGACCATGCCCATGCCACCACGGCCGACCGGTGAGAGCAGGCGGTAGCGCCGGCCCACGAGCCGTCCCTGACCCTCTGGCGCGACCCCGGCGTCGCCCAAGGGGCTCTTACCCTCGGTCATGGAGGGCGCCCTCCCGAGCGCGCGATCGGTCGTCATACCGCGGTCCCCAATTCACGCTCGTCCGCGTCATTTCCCCATTTTGTGGATCTTGCATGGATCATGTGCGTCGTCAAGACGGTGAGGCTGGCCACTGATATTAGGGTCAAAGCCGGGTCAAAGGGAATTCGGTCTTTTTTTACGTATCGGCGAGCGCGGCCAGGGCCGAGGTGAACGCTTCGGCGGGAGGGCTGACCAGACCCGCGCCGACCTGCCCGGTTCCCGCCACGCGGCCCGCGATGCCGGTGTTGACGACCGGAAGCTGCCCCGTCCTCGCGATCAGCGCGAGGTCGATGCCCGTCGGCGTGCCCCTGAAGCCGAGCCCGGGGATCTGGTAGGCCGGATGCTCGGCCAGCGTGATCTCGTACATGGACCGGGTCGCGGCGATGGCGTCCGACACGTCACCCCCGACGAACCGGACGATCGCCGGCGCGGCGGCCATGGCGAACCCGCCCAGGCCGGACGTCTCGGTGATCGTGGAGTCGCCGATGTCGGGGTTGGCGTCGTCCGGACCGTACGCGCCCAGGTAGAGGCCGTCGGGAACCCCGGCAGGGCCGGTGAACCACCGGTCGCCGAGCCCGGAGACCTGGATGCCGAAGTCGGTGCCGTTGCGCGCCATGGCGACCACCAGTGAGGACCCGGGAACGTCCCTGGCGGCGTCCGCGCTGACCTTCCCCGCCGCCATCCCCGCGTTCAGGAAGAAGTGGTCGTTGCCGTTGATGAAGCGCAGGACGGCGGCGGCGTGCTCCGGCGACGCCTCCACGATCGCCGGGGCGATCTCGCGGACCATGAGGGATGTGGCAGCGCGGTTACGGTTGTGTAGCTCGTCGCCCATCTGGAGCGCCTGGGCGATCAGCGACCGCAGGTCCATCGGGCCGCTGACGGCCAGGGCCCCCGCGAGCACCGGCCCGAGCACCTCGCCCATCCAGCGCAGCCGCTCGACCACCTCCGGCCCGTAGGCGCCGTACCGCAGCACCTTGCCCAGGCCCTCGTTGAGCGAGCAGTACGCGGTGCCGCCGTGCTCGCCGTCGACGACCTCGAACATCCACATCGACGGGCTCACCACCCCGGCCATCGGCCCGACGGTGCGGTGGTGGTGGCAGGAGTCGAGCTTCACGCTTCCGGAGACCAGCAGGCGCTCGGCCTCCTCGGCGTCGGCCGCCAGGCCCTCGAAGAGCGCGGCCCCGATGAGCGCTCCCCGCATCGGCCCGGAGGCCCGCTCCCAGTCGATGGGAGGCCCGGCGTGGAAGAAGGTGCGCTCGGGCAGGTCGAGCACGTCGCGCGCGGGCCTCACCCCGACGAGCTGCGGGCGGGCGGAGAGCAGCCGGCCCACGGCCACCTCGTTCGCGCGCTGCCGGGCCGGGTCGGCCAGCACCTTGGCCAGGGCGGCGGAGGTGCCCGGGAGCGGGGGCCGCCAGTCGACCCCGAGGCGCGGCACGGCCTGCTGGTCGAGCGCTTCGGCGAGCACGGCGGCACCGGCGGTGATCACGCGGGGCTCGCCGTCGAGCATGGACAACCTCACAGGGCACTCCCGATCAGGCTCGCGGCGTGCCTGGCGGCGGCCGCGTTGGAGGTGAACACCGACGCTCCGGCCGTCACCAGGGCGTCCGCCTGCCGGCGCATGCCCTGCGGGTCGGACTCGGTGCCGACCAGGGCCACCACCACGGCCGTACCCCGCTCGCACGCCTCGCGGACCGCGGGCGCGAGCCGGGCCGAGGGGTCGGGTTCGGCGGCGTGGCCGAGCACGACGTCGAGCAGCGCGACGCCGGAGGCCCGCCCGAGCGCCTCCAGGCGCAGGGTCGGGTCGATCATCGGATGGGCGCGGCCCCGGGTGTACTCGTCGTCGCCGAAGTCGGTGAACGCGCCGGACCCCGCGATGAT
Organism: Sphaerisporangium sp. NPDC088356; assembly: GCF_040685555.1. Taxonomy (NCBI): domain Bacteria; kingdom Bacillati; phylum Actinomycetota; class Actinomycetes; order Streptosporangiales; family Streptosporangiaceae; genus Sphaerisporangium; species Sphaerisporangium sp. NPDC088356. Next base: position 49,054 of record NZ_JBFBIK010000026.1, on the reverse strand, counting down.
GCGCGCCTCGGTGCACAGCGTGCCGCCGGAGTAGAGCCCGGACAGTTCGGCGGAGGGCGCCGCCCGCTGCGGGACCGGCCACGAGGGCCACTCGGGCACGTCAAGGCCGAGGGCGCGCAGGGCCTTCTCGGCGGCCGAGGTCAGGTCGTCCTGCCCGGGCCCGAGCAGGGCGGTGACGACCGGCGTCGCGAGGCCCTCGACGGCCCGGCGCACGACTTCGGCGACCTCGGGGGCCGGCGGCTTGGAGATCAGCACGATGAGCTCGGTGGCCGGGTCGGCGTCCAGGGCCGCGAGGGCCACCAGCGTGGACCGGCCGCCCACGGCCGCCGACAGGTCTCTGCCGCCGACGCCAAGGACGTGGCTCACCCCGGCGCCGGCGTGGTCGAGCAGGCAGGTCACCTGCTGGGCGCCGGTGCCCGAGGCGGCCACCACGCCCACGCGCCCCGGGCGCAGGACGTTGGCGAATCCCAGCCCCGCGCCGCCCACGACCGCCGTGCCGCAGTCGGGGCCCATCACCAGCACGCCCCGCTCGCTCGCCCGCTCCTTGAGCAGTACCTCCTGCTCCACGGGGATGTTGTCACTGAAGATCATCACAGAGAGCCCGGCGTCGATCGCGTCCATCGCCTCCGCGAAGGCGTGCTCGCCGGGCACCGACACCAGCGCCAGCGAGGCATCCCAGGCCCTCGCGGCGGCCCGGGTCGTACGAGGCGGGCTCTCGGCGTGCGCGCCTCCCGAGCCTCCACCCCTCGCCAGAGCGGCGAACTGCCGGTCGAGCTCCTCGGCGCCGTCCTTCAGCGCCGCGTCGGAATCGGCCCTGATGGCGACGAGCAGGTCGGACGGCCCGGTCTCGGGTATCTCGAACCCGACCTCCCTGGCCAGCCCGAGATTCAGCTCGGTCGCCATGGCCACCACCGCGACGGTGACGCCCGGGCGGGAGCTCAGCGCCTGGCTGATCCGCATCAGGCTCACCGAGTCGTGATAGACCCCGGCGCGTACCTCCACCAGATCGCTAGTCATGGTCAACGGTCGCTCACCGCCCCTCGTAAGAAGTCCGCTCACATGTCGATCATCGCCCACCGCGTCGCCCGCGGGAGCGCATACCTGGGAGTTCACCTGGCCGTTCGTAAACTCCGGCCGAGCGCGACGACCGCGGACACACCGGTACGCAGGCCCCAGGCGAGGTCGGCGCCGGAGGTGTGGCCGAGCCGGAGCAGGCGGTGCACGGCGGGTTCGAGCGGCTGGTGGCCGGCGATCCCTCGCAGCACCGCGAGCGCGTCGGCGCAGGCCTGGCCCTGGGCGGCGCAGTGCAGCAGCGTCGCCGAGATCGGGGTGGTGCGCGTGCGGGCGTCGAACGCCACGGTCGCGGCGAGCCAGTCGGCCAGCCACACGGCCCTGCTCACGCCCGCCGCCCTGCCGATCTGGCGCAGCGCGACCAGCACGCCCGCCAGCATGTCGTCGCCGCTGGGCGTCAGGCCGGGGCCGAGGCCCATCAGCTGCTCGGTGGCGGTGATGGCCGCCGTGAGCGACCCACGGGCGCAGCCCTCGGCGAGCAGCGCCCCGGCGCCGCCGTCGGCCAGCCCCGGCCTGCGGGCCGAGGCCGCGCAGACCACGCCGAGCCGGGGAAGCACCTGCTCCAGCCGTGAGAGCTCGACGGGCCCGAGCGAGGGCGCGGGATCCCACCAGCGGCGGACGCGGACGGTCAGCCGGCCGATCTCGATGCACCCGTCGCCGACCGCGGCCTCGTCTCCCGGCGCCGTCACTGGCAGCGGGTCGCTCAGCACGACGGCGTTGGGCAGCCGCGTCGCCTCGCCGGTGACGACCGCCACGACGGACGGCTCGACGTCGGTGCGGATCTCCAGGTAGACGCCCAGCGGGAACACCGCCAGCACCCGTGCGGGCCGCCGCGGCGACTCGAGCGCCGGGCGCAGCGCGGTGCTCGCGGCGCCGAACGCCTTGGCGTCCCCCGGCGCGCGGTGTTGGATCCGTGTACGCGTCCCCAGTGTCACTCGGCCTCCCGCGAGTCTGGGGGAACCGTAGAACGGTCCTGGAGATCGGCCGTACGGAGAAAGATGCCAACAGTTCTCCAAGGAGTTGGCTCTTGTTGACAGACGCCCTGTTCCGTCAGAATCTCTGAAACGACGTTCCACCCTGGAGCAGCACCATGACAGCTGACCCATCACCCCCGGCGATGCGTTTGGCCTCCACGGGCACCATCATTCACGGCGTGTCCGTGGGTGAGGTCCTCGGCGTCTCCACACTGGCGGGAGCCCGGCTGATCGGCGGCAGGACCGGCCTCGACCGCATCGTCCAGCGACTCAACGTCATGGAGGTGCCCGACATCCTCGCGTGGGTGAAGCCCCACGAACTGCTGCTCACCACGGGATACCCGCTGAGGAACACCCCGCAGTCCCTCGGACGGCTCGTCACCGACCTCGACGAGCGCGGCCTCGCGGCGCTCGGCATCAAGCTCGGCAGATACGTCGACGAGTTGCCGGCCGAGATGGTGGAGCAGGCCGACCGGCTCGGCTTCCCCCTGATCCTGCTGCCCAACGACGTCGGCTTCGACGACATCCTCAACCAGGTGCTCACCGACATCCTCAACCGGCAGGCCGCGCTGCTCGCCCGCACCGAGGAGGCCCACAGGGCTCTCGTGCAGATCGTGCTGGCGGGCGGCGGGCTGCGCGAGGTCGTCGCCGAGGTGGCGGGGCTCCTGGACGTGGCCGTGGCCGTGGTCGACCCCGCCGGGCACGTGCTCGAATCCGCCGGCGACACTACCCTGCTGCGGGCCGCCCCCGCGGTCTCCGGCGGCGACTACACGGTCGTCCCCGTCGTCGCGGGCGGCCACCACCACGGGCGCATCGTCGCCCACAGCCCCGGCGGCGCCATCCAGGCCGGCGACATCGGCATCTTGGAACGTGCCGCCACGGTGGCGGCCCTGGTGGTGACCCGGCAGGAGGCCGTCGCCGCCGTCGAGAGCAAGTATCGTGCCGACTTCCTGCGCGACGTCCTCACCGGCAGGGGCGGGACCCGGGTGGCGTCCCGCGCCCGGGCCTTCGGGTGGGATCTCGAACGGCCCGTCGGCGTGCTCGTCGCCGAGATCGACCCCGAGTGGGACATCCCCCCCGACCGGCTGCTCACCGCGTGGGTCACCGCGCTGCGCCGCCACGACCCGCGCGGCGCCGTGGCGGGCTTCTCCCACGAGGTGGTCGCCATCGTCGGATCGGGCGTCGACATGACCCGGCTGGCCAAGGACGCGGTGGCGGCCTTCGCCGACTGCCGGCCCGCCACCTTCTCCACCGGCATGAGCAGGGTCGCGCAGGGCGCCGAGCTCCTGCCCGATGCCTACGGCCAGGCGCTGAAGGCGGCCAGGGTGGGCCGGCAGCTCCACGGGGCCGGCGCGGTCGCCCACTTCGACCAGCTCGGCGTCTACCGGCTCCTGTCGCTGGTCAACGACACCGCCGAGCTCCATGCGTTCGTGAAGGAGACGCTCGGGCCGCTGGCACTCGACGAGGACGCCGAGAACGCCGACCTGCGCCGCACGCTCCAGGTGCTGCTGGAGACCAACCTCAACGTGGCCGAGACCGCCCGCCGCCTGCACTTCCACTACAACACGCTGCGCTACCGCATCGGGAAGCTGGAACGCATGCTCGGCAACTTCACCGAGGACGCCCACCTGCGCCTCAACCTGACCCTGGCCCTGCACGTGCTCCGCATGCGCGGCATCTAGCCAGAGCTAACGGCGGGACGGAGGTGCCGGTGCGCAAGAGGACTGCTCCCGGGGCGGGCACGTTTGGCAGATCCTTACCATGTGGACGGCCCTTCACAGGTCTAATGTGCCCGCAACGGGAGAGGTCTTCCCATCGCTCATCGCGGGCGGGCGAGGTGTGCTCGCCCGGCGGCTATGCGCAGCACGAGAAAGACTGCAACGCGAACAGATAGCAATACGCCGCGGAGGTCCGCCTGCGGGGTGGCCACCGACCGCCCGGCCCGGTAAGTGAAGGGGCTCATATGGCCTTCGGATGGAAGTTGCACGGCGATGGGCGCGGTCTCGCTCCCGGGGAGGTGGTCAAGCCCGAAGAGCGGCTGAGCTGGCCGCGCATGGTCGGGTTCGGCGCGCAGCACGTCATCGCCATGTTCGGCGCGACGTTCGTGTTCCCTCTGGTGATGGGGCTGAACGCCAACCTGGCGATCATGATGTCCGGTGTCGCCACGATCCTGTTCCTGCTCATCGTGCAGGGAAAGATCCCGAGCTATCTGGGCACGTCCGCGTCGTTCGTCGGCGCCGTGGTCGCGATCCGCGCGGCCGGGGGCGACAGCGCCACGGTCACGGGCGCGATCCTGGTCGCCGGTGTCGTGCTGGCCCTTTGCGGCGTCGCGATCCACTACCTCGGCGTCCGGGTCATCAACAAGATCTTCCCGCCCGTCGTGACCGGCGCGGTGGTCATGCTCATCGGGTTCGGCCTCGCCTACGTCGTGTCCGACGTCTACTGGCCGCAGGACCAGTGGATCGCCCTGATCACCATGGTCGTCACCTTCGTCATCATCGTGGCCTTCAAGGGGTTCATCGGGCGCATCGGCATCCTGCTGGGCCTGGTCATCGGCTTCGTGCTGTCCTGGCTGGCCGACAAGGCCTTCGGGAACATCACGGCCTTCAACGCGGGCATCGGGAAGGTCGACACCCATCCCCGGGTGAACTTCCAGGCGGTCGCGGACGCGCCCTGGTTCGGCCTGCCGGAGTTCCACGCGCCGCAGTTCGCCGGGTCCGCCATCGTGCTGGTGCTCCCCGCCGTCATCGCCCTCATCGCCGAGAACGTCGGCCACGTGAAGGCCGTCGGCGAGATGACCGGCGCCGACGTCGACCCGTACATGGGCCGCGCGGTCTTCGCCGACGGCGTCGGCACGGTCGTGGCCACCGCGGTCGGCGGCTCGCCCACCACCACGTACGCCGAGAACATCGGCGTCATGGCGGCCACCCGGGTCTACTCCACGGCCGCCTACTACATCGCCGCCGTGGTCGCGATCGCGTTCGGCCTGATCCCCAAGTTCGGCGCGCTGGTCGCCGCTACGCCGGGCGGCGTGCTCGGTGGCATCACGGTCATCCTGTACGGCATGATCGGCCTGCTGGGCGCGAAGATCTGGATCGAGAACCGCGTCGACTTCTCCAACCCGGTGAACATGGTGCCGATCGGAGCGGGCATCATCCTCGCCATCGGGCCGGTGTCGCACCAGATCACCAAGGACTTCTCGCTGGCGGGCATCGCGCTCGGCACGATCGTGGTCCTCGGCGGCTACCACCTGCTGCGCGTGATCGCCGGGCGGTCGGGAACCACCGGCGAGCCCGGTCCCGCGCCGGCCCTCGTGGACGGGAGAGACAGCACTTCGTGAAGCCATCGGCGTTCGACTACCACGCGCCCCGCGACCTCGGCGAGACCCTTGAGGTCCTCGCCGGGGCCGGGGCGCACGGCAAGGTGCTGGCCGGCGGCCAGAGCCTGATCCCGCTTCTCAACATGCGGCTGGCCGCCCCGTCGCACCTGGTCGACATCAACAGGGTCGCCTCGCTCGACACCATCGCGGTGGAGGAGGGCGGCGTGCGGGTCGGGGCGCTGGCCAGGCACGCGGCCGTGGAGCGGTCCTCCGCCGCCGCGCGGGTCCAGCCCCTGCTCCGTGACGCGCTCAGGCTGGTCGCGCACCCGGTGATCCGCAACCGCGGCACCGTCGTCGGCAGCCTCGTGCACGCCGACCCCTCGGCCGAGCTGCCCGCCGTGCTGACCGTCCTCGACGGGTCGGTACGGCTGGCGCGGCACGGGACCCCCGAGCGCGACGTCCCGGCGGGCGAGTTCTTCACGGGCCCGATGGAGTCGGCGCTGGAGCCGGGCGAGCTGGCGGTCTCGGCGTTCTTCCCGTCGCTGCCCGCCCGCACAGGCACCGCCTTCTGCGAGGTCGCGCGCAGGCACGGCGACTACGCGATGGCGGGCGCCGCCGCCGTGGTGACCCTCGACGACGACCTGCGCATCGCCTCGGCGCGGGTGGCCTGCGTCAGCGTCGGCCCCGTGCCGGTCCTGCTCGACCTGTCGGAGGTGTGCGCCCACCGGCCCGCCGCCTCCGTCGACTGGGCCGCCGTGGCGCGAGCCGTACAGGACCGCATCGACCCCGACGGCGACATCCACGCGACGGCCGGCTACCGGCGGCACCTGACCGGGGTCCTCGCCGAGCGGGCGCTGCGCGTCGCCGCCCAGGAGGCCGCGGACGAGCGAGCTGGGGAGTACTCCAATGAGTGAAGCGCTGCACGAGATCTCGCTGACCGTCAACGGCGTCGTGCGCGAGGCCAAGGTGCCGGGCCGGCGGCTGCTGTCCGACTGCCTGCGCCGCGAGCTCGGCCTGACCGGCACCCACGTGGGCTGCGAGCACGGCGTCTGCGGGTGCTGCACGGTCCTGCTGGACGGCGCGCCGGTGCGGTCGTGCCTGACCTTCGCGGTCTCGGTGGACGGCCACGAGATCACCACCGTGGAGGGGCTGAGCGCGCCCGACGGCACGCTGTCGCCGGTGCAGCGGGCGTTCTCCGAATGCCACGCGCTGCAGTGCGGCTTCTGCACCCCGGGCTTCCTGTGCACGGCCACCGCCCTGCTGCGCGACAACCCCTCGCCCACCGACGACGAGGTGGTCGAGGGCATCTCGGGCAACCTGTGCCGCTGCACCGGGTACCAGAACATCGTCAAGGCGGTCCACCGCGCGGCCGAGCTGATGGGTGATGAGGCGTGACGACGAAGCTGTTCGGCGAGCGGGTCCAGCGCAGGGAGGACCTGCGGCTGATCACCGGGCAGGGCCGCTACGTCGACGACCTCGGGCGCGACGCGCTCGCCGCCGCGTTCGTGCGGTCGCCGCACGCGCACGCCCGCATCCGCGACATCGACGTGTCGGCCGCCGTGGAGGTGGACGGGCTGGTCGCGATCTACACCTGGGAGGACCTGCCCGAGCGGGTCCGCGACCCGCTGCCCCTGCTGATCCCGCACCCGGCGCTGACCCGCGGGCGCACCGCCTACCCTCTGGCCAGGGACATCGTCCGGCACGTTGGCGAGCCGGTGGTCATGGTCGTGGCGCGCGACCGTTACCTCGCCGAGGACGCCGCCGCCCTCATCGAGGTGGACTACGAGTTCCTCAAGCCGGTCGTCGGCATCGAGGAGGCAGCGCAGGGCGCCCACCTCGTCCACGAGGACGTTCCCGGCAACCTCGGCGCCCACCTCGTCCAGGAGGTGCCCTCGGAGCGGGGGCTTGGCGCGGCGGAGGCCATCGACGCGGCGCCGCACACGCTGTCGTTCCGGCTCGACTTCGAGCGCAGCGCGTCCATGCCGCTGGAGGGCCGGGGCGTCTACGCCCGGTGGGACGCGGACGACCGGTCGCTTCGCGTCTACTCTTCCACCCAGACCTCCACGAGCGTCCGCATGGCGATCGCTTCCAAGCTCGGCCTGCCGCTGCCCTCGGTGGAGGTGATCGCGCCGGACGTGGGCGGCGGGTTCGGCGTGAAGATCGTCCACCCCTGGCCGGAGGAGGTCCTCGTCCCCTGGGCGGCGATGCTGCTCGGCCAGGAGGTCAAGTGGACCGAGGACCGGCGCGAGCACTTCATCTCCTCGGCCCACGAACGGGCCCAGGTGCAGCACGTGCGCGTGGGCTTCGACGAGCGGGGCCGCGTCCTCGGTCTCGACGTCACGATCCTGCACGACCACGGCGCCTACACGCCGTACGGCATCATCGTGCCGATCATCACCGCCACCCAGCTTCTCGGGCCGTACCGCGTCGGCGCCTACCGCGTGGAGTTCTCCTCCATCTACACCAACACGGTGCAGGTCACCCCGTACCGGGGGGCGGGGCGCCCGCAGGGGGTCTTCTGCATGGAGCGCACGATGGACCGCATCGCGGCCCATCTCGGGCTCGACCGCACGGAGGTGCGCGCGGCCAACTTCATCCAGCCCGGCGACTTCCCCTACGACCAGGGGCTGATCTTCCAGGACGGCCGGCCGCTGATCTACGACAGCGGGGACTACCCAGAGTCGCTGCGGATGATCAAGGAGCTGATCGGCTGGGACGGCTTCGCGGAGCTGAAGGCGCGGGCCGCGGCCGAGGGACGCCGCATCGGCATCGGCCTCGGGTGCTACGTAGAGGGCACGGGCGTCGGCCCGTACGAGGGCGGCCACGTGCAGGTCACCTCCGACGGACGGGTGCACGTCTCGACCGGCCTGACCTCGCAGGGGCAGGGGCACGAGACGGTGTTCGCGCAGATCGCCGCCACCGAGCTCGGGGTGCCGCTGGAGAAGGTCTCGGTCGTCACGGGGGACACGCGGCGCTTCGGCTACGCCGTGGGCACCTTCGCCTCGCGCGCCGCCGTGATGAGCGGCAACGCGATCGCCCTGGCCTGCCGCAAGGTGCGCGACAAGGCGATACGCGTCGCCGCCGAGGCGCTGGAGGCCGATCCCCGCGACCTGGAGATCGAGGACGGGCTCGTCCGCGTGGTCGGCAACCCCGGGGCGTCCATCCCGCTCGCGACGGTGGCCGTGCTGTCCAACCCCCTGCGGTACGCCTTCGACGAGGAGACCAAGCGGGCCACGCAGTTCTCCGGTGAGGCCTCGATGGACCGGTCGCCCGTGGCGCAGGGCGAGGAGCCGGGGCTGGAAGGGCGCGACTACTACTCGCCCGTGCGCTCGACGTTCGCCTCCGGCATGCACGCGGCCATCGTCGAGACCGACCCGGACACCGCGGAGATCCACATCCTGCGGTACGCCGTCGTGCACGACTGCGGCAGGTTGATCAACCCGATGATCGTCGAAGGGCAGATCCACGGGGGAGTGGCGCAGGGCGTCGGCGGCGCGCTGTACGAGCGCATGGTCTACGACGGCCACGGTCAGCTGCTCAACGCCTCGTTCATGGACTTCCTGATGCCGTACGCCACGGAGGTGCCGTTCATCGAGACCGCTCACCTTGAGACGCCGTCGCCGCTGAACCCGCTCGGGATCAAGGGCGCGGGCGAGGCCGGGGTGATCCCCGTCTCGGCCGTCATCGCCTCCGCCATCGAGGACGCCGAGGGCATCACCATCGACCGGATGCCGATCTCCCCCTCGGAGCTCCACGAGCTGCGAGGTCTCGCCTCTTCCTGACCCGTCTATCTCCTGGAGGCCACTTTTCACCGGCCTGGCCGCCTGATCTCTGTGACCGTTCAGGGCGGTTGCTCTGCGTGTTGGTACTGCTACATTGCGTGACGGAGATCGCCCGGATCACCTGGGCACCGCCGTACACGAGGAGGAAGCGGAGTGCAGCCGATGACACGCAGGACGCGTATCGCCGCGACGACGGGCATGATCGGGTTCATGATGGTGGTGGTGTTCGCCGCCCCGGCTCCGGCGGAGGCGGCGCCGCCGAGCGCCGCCTCCGGGGACTCCGCGGCGTTCCGGCGCGCGGCCGAGAGCTGCGCGGACGGGGACATCTGTTTCTGGCACGACCGCAACTACTCCGGGCCCTCGTGGAGCTGGTCGCCGTCGAGCGGCTACCGCGACATGCCGTCGAACCTCCACGACCACGTCTACTCGTTCATCGCCAACGCCGATGGCTGCTTCATCGACTGGAACCCGCAGGAGAAGCGCAAGGTGAACAAGGGCGACTACGCCAAGGCGTACGACACCAACTTCGGCAGGAGGATCGACGCCGTGGGCCCCACCTGCTGACCCCACGGCGACGGCGAGGCGGGCGCCGGCCTTTCCGGTCCGCGCCCGCGGGCTTTCCGCGTCTCAGGCCGTGACACGCTTCCGGAAGACCCAGTAGGTCCAGCCCTGGTAGGCGAGCACGAACGGCAGCGCTATCAGCCCGATCCAGGTGAGGATGCCCAGCGTGTACGGGCCGGAGGCCGCCTCGGCCACGGTGAGACCGGGCAGCGGCGCCCGCCACAGCGTTCCGAACAGCGTGCCGGTGACCAGCACGATGGACGCGGCGGTGGCGGTGAACGCCCAGCCCTCGCGGTGGCGCCAGATCAGCGCGACGGCGGCGGCCAGGGCGATCATGGCGGCCAGGGCCGCCACCCACAGCAGCGGATGCGAGGTCCATCCCGCGCCGGCCACGTGCGCCCGCCCTGCCGCATGCACCAGGCCGGCCGGGCCGGCGGTGTCCGCACGGCCCGCCGACGGGAGGCCGGGGAGTGCCACGACGGCGATCGGCAGGGCGGCCACCGCCACGGTCAGCGCGGCACGGCGTGCCCTGGCGCGGAGCGGTCCCGCCGTCTTCAACGCGACGAACACCGCGCCGTGCAGGACGGCCAGCGCCAGCGAGAGCGCCCCGCCCAGCACGGTCGCGGCCGCGGTGCCGTACAGCAGGTTGCCGAAGATCGCCCCCCACAGGAAGGCGGTCAGCACGCTCCCGGTCACGATGCCCGCGTCGCACAGGGCGCGTTCCCGCGCCGTGACCTTGCCGCGCCATTCGAGGGCCACACCGCGCACGATCAGCCCGATCAGGACCATGACCAGGGGCAGGTAGAACCCGCTGAGCAGTTCCGCGTACCAGACCGGGAAGGCCGCGAACATGGCACCCACGGCCGTGATCAGCCAGACCTCGTTGCCGTCCCAGACCGGGCCGATCGTCGCGAGCATCTGCTTGCGCTCGCCCTCGTCGCGGGAGAGCAGGGGAAGCAGCGCGCCGACGCCGAAGTCGAAGCCTTCGAGCACGAAGTAGCCGGTCCACAGGAAGGCGATGACCAGGAACCAGACGGTGGTGAGCTCCATGGCGGTCTCCTAGTACATCAGGGTCGGCGCGAGACGGGCCGCCTCGGCGTCGAGGTCGTCCGGACGGCGGGGGTCGAGGGACGGTTCGGCGGGCTCGGGTCCCGCCTTGATGTGCCGGACCAGCAGCTTCGCCTCGGCGATCGCCAGCACCCCGTACAGGACCGTGAAGATCGACAGGGAGATCGCCACCTCGCTCAGGCTCACCCCCGGCGAGACGCTCGCCGCCGTGAGCAGCTCGCCCTGGACGGTCCAGGGCTGCCGCCCGATCTCGCTGAGCAGCCATCCGGCGACCATCGCGAGGGTGGGCAGCGGAAGCGCCAGCAGGCAGGCCCTGGCGAACCACTCCGGAGTCGTGCGGCGGCGCCGGGTCAGCCAGAGCCCGAGGACCGACAGGCCGACGGTGGCGACCCCGAACACGATCATGACCCGGAACGACCAGTACACGACCGGCACGTTCGGCTGGTAGTCGCCGGCGCCGTACTGCTTCTCGTACCGCTTCTGGATGTCGTCGATGCCCTGGACCTCGGCGTTCGGGTCGTGCGCGGCCAGCAGGCTGAGCACCTTCGGCACCTCCAGGCCGGGCACGGGAGAGAAGGGCGCGCCCTTCACGTCGTGCCGCAGCCCCTCGGCGGCGGCCAGCTTCATGGGCTGCTGCTCGCGCAGGAGCTGCCCCGACAGGTCGCCGCTCCCGGCGGCGACCACTCCGGCGATCGCCGTCATGACCAGCGCGGCGCGAAGGCTCGTCCGCCACATGGCGGGGTCGCCCGGGACCCGGGCCCGCCCGCGCGCCGCCCGGGTGAAGGGCACGGTCGCGTCCCCGTCGGCGGCGAGGCGCCGCTCGCGCAGGATCCGGTAGCCGCTCACCGCGATGACGAACCCTCCGGCGACGATGAAGGCCGCCGCGATCACGTGCGGGACCTGGGCCGTGGCCGTGGAGTTGGTCAGCACGGCCCACAGGTCGGTCATCCTGGCCCGTCCGTCGACCACCTCGTAACCCACGGGGTGCTTCATCCAGGCGTTCGCCGCGAGGATGAAGTACGCCGACAGGTTCGACCCGATGGCGGCGGCCCAGATGCACGCGAGGTGGACCCGCTTGGGCAGCCGCTCCCAGCCGAAGATCCACAGGCCGAGGAAGGTCGACTCCAGGAAGAACGCGAGCAGCGCCTCAAGGGCCAGCGGCGCCCCGAACACGTCGCCGACGAACGTCGAGTACTCACTCCAGTTCATCCCGAACTGGAACTCCTGGACGATGCCCGTGACCACGCCCATCGCGAAGTTGATCAGGAACAGCTTCCCGAAGAACTTGGTCAGCCTGAGGTAGTGCTCCTTGCCCGTGCGGTGCCAGGCCGTCTGCAGCCCGGCGACGAACACGCCGAGGCCGATCGTCAGGGGTACGAAGAGAAAGTGGTACACGGTGGTGACCCCGAACTGCCACCGCGCCAGGTCCAATGCGTCCATGTTCCCCTCACGGGTAAGGAGCTCTACACATCGTAGTTCTACTTAAAGTAGTACTACAGCTTGTAGAGCAAAGCGGGAAGGGAGGTATCGCGAGTTATGCGATCTTCGTCACACCGGCCCGGCGACCCCGTACAGGCCGCCGGCGACCGGCCCCCCACTCGCGGCACCCGGTCCCCCGTGGAACCGAGAATGCTCGCCGGGGTGCCCCGGTCAAAAAGGGACTCGGGCCCCGTCCTCCCAGGATGGGACCCCGGATCTTCCCCGGCGGCGTGTCCAATGATCCGTCGCCGGTCACGCCCGGCGCGTCACCCCACGGGCTGATTCGGGGGTACGCCGTCCGAGGGAGCCGGCGGCAGGATTCCCGCCGCTCTGAGGTAGGCGTCCAGGTTGCCGAGCTCGAAGCCGCGCCGTTCGATCTTGTCGAGCAGGACGCGGAAGTCCCTGGCCAGATCGGCGCGGAAGTGCAGCAGCAGGATGTCGCCGGGGTGGAGCTTCTTGTCGGGCGTCTGGTAGGAGATCTTCCCGCCCGGCTGGACGCTGGCGGTCCACAGGAGCAGGGCCGACAGGTCGCACGCCTTCACGGCGCGAAGGGTGGTGTCGTTGAAGTTGCCGAACGGCGGGCGGAAGAGCACGGGGCGCCGCCCCACCTGCCTGGTGATGGTCTTGGCGGAGCCGCAGATCTCGGCCTTCTGCGCCGTGTACCCGAGGCCCCACAGGTCGGGGTGGGTGAGCGTGTGGTCCTCGATCGGCACGCCCAGGTCGCGCAGCTCGCGGAAGTAGGACCACTTGCCCGCGCCCACGTAGTGCCCGCCGGCCGCCGACGGGTCCGGCATGCCCCTGGCCTCCACCGCGTCGCGCATGGCGAACACGGTGATCGGGACCGCGCGCTCCCTGACCAGCCTGACGAACCCCGGATCCTGCTCCCAGCCGTCGTCGATGGTGAGGAAGACGACCTTGCGCCTGGTCGGGATGGCGGTCACCACCGGAGGCCGGCCGGCGCGCCCGCGTACGCGGTCGACCTCGCCGGGCCGGGGAAGCGCGCCCACCTGAGCCGCCCGCGCGGGGGAGGGCGGGCCGGCCGTTGGAGTCGCGTCCGGTGAGGGGGCGGGGGAGCTCGCGTACGGGGACGGCGTGGGAGCGGCGGACAGACCGGACGCGGTCGGTGCGGAGTCCGGCGCGGCGGGGAGGACGGTGCCGCTCGCCGAACATATCCCGATAAGTCCAAGCCCGAGCGCGACGCGTAACGCCTTCCATCCCCAGATCATGGTGAGCCATCTTGCCATCGCGGTGATCCGCAAGCCCGCGGCCACCGCTGTCACCCATCCGCAAGGTCTTCGCAAGGACCCCCGCGCACAGTTGAAGAGCAAACCAGATTCGCGGCTTCGGAAGCGCGCCGAAAGGACGCCGGGCTTCCGGGCGAACGGCCACCAAGCTCCTTCGATCGTCGTGGACGTGGCCTTCTTGACCGTCGGAAAGCTCGGGTGGGGGTCCGGCTTAAAGCATCTGGCCGCAAGCCGGCCACCGTCACGCTGGGAGGACCACCATGAACGGCCCCGAACCCGGGCGGCGCCGTGTGATCCGCAAGGTAGGCAAGTGGCCGCGCGGCAGCCTTCTCGGCGGCCTCGGCGAAGAGGCCAGGGACGAACTGCTCGGGCTGGGACGCCCCCGCCAGTTGACGGCGGGCGAGACGCTCATGCTGGAGGGCGACAGGTCCACCGAGGTCTTCCTGCTCGTGGACGCCTGCGTCAAGGTCACCGCGAACACCGAGAGCGGCAAGGTCACGCTGCTGGGCATAAGGGTGGGCGGCGATCTCGTGGGGGAGTTCGCGGCCCTGGACGGGCATCCCCGGGTGGCCACCGTCACCGCGGCGGGTCCCTGCCTGGTGCGGCTCATCACCCAGGAGACCTTCGTGGCGTTCCTGCGCCGTTGCCCCGAGGCCGCTCTCGCCGTCAACCGGGCGGTGGTCGACAAGGTGCGCTGGACCACCCGCCGCCGGGTCGAGTACGGCACGTTCTCGACCCTCACGCGGCTGTCCCGCGTCATCGTCGAGCTGGCGTGGTCGTACGGCGAGCCGGTGAGCGAGGGCGTCATGATCGGCGTCGCCCTCACGCAGCCGGAGCTCGCGGCGCTCGTGGGGGCCGCCGACCCGACCGTGCACAAGGCCCTGACCGTGCTGCGGAGGGCAGGGGTCCTCGGCACGGGCTACCGGCGCATCGTCGTCCACGACATCCGCAGGCTGCAGACCTTCGCGGGACTCGGCGAGAACCCGTTGGATTATGAGGTTCCGGCGTGACCGGGGCGGGACGCTGTGTGAACTCCAGCAGCGCCGCCCCGTCCAAAGGAGAGAACCGTTGAACGACCTGAGCGGAGAGGTCCGCCGGCTGTGCATCGCCCTCGACGTCCACGACCACGGGTTCTGGCACGATCCCGGGCAGAGGGAGATCCGGCGCCGGCTCACCGAGGTGATCGCCGACGCGAGCAGGCAGGCGGGCCTCGACCGGCTCTACTTCGCCGAGGGAGGCGCGCCCCTGGTGCCCGGGACCGTCATGTTGCGCGGGGAGCAGGGCGACGGGGTGGTCCTGCTGCTGCCGTCGGGGGTGCACGAGGCCCGCGTCATCGCCGGGTTCGCCGGCGAGCTCCGCATCGCCCTGCGCCAGCGCAACCGCCATCTCGGCAAGAACGCGCCCCTGCGGCTGCGGCTGCGCGTGGCCTTCCACCAGGGCCCGACCCGGGTGGGCGACGGCGGGTTCACCGGCAGGGCGGTCAACATGGTCCGCAGCCTGCGCGACAGCGACGAGCTGCGGGGCGCGCTCGACGAGCACCCGGACGCCGACCTGGCCGTCGCCGTCTCGGCGCCGCTGTTCGAGGACGTCATCGAGCATGAGCACCGCGACCTGAGAAGACACCTGTTCCGCCAGGTGACCGTGCGCTCGAAGGACGTCGTGACCGAGGCGTGGATCAGCGTGCCGGACGCCGCGTCGGGCGGGCGCGACATCCCGCGCCGGGTCCGTGTCACCCCCGCGCGCATGGGGGCCGGTCTGACGGGTCCCATCGTCAACATCGACGAGTACTGACGGAAGAGGGCCATGGGCGGCGAAGAAGTCAGGGAAGGCACAGGGCCGCTCATCGCCGTCGCCGGGCTCGCCGTCGTACGCGCGCTGCACTCGCACAGGGCGTCGCTCAAACGCAGGGACGAGCACGGGCGCGAGCCGGCCGAGTCGCAGTGGCGCCAGTATGGGGAGGACCTGGACGCGGCGATCCGGCACCACGCCGACGGCATGCCGGCGGAGGCCCTGCGGCGGTACGGCGCCCTGCTGCAGGTGTCACCGAACGACCCGGTGGTCCTGACGAACGCCGCGCAGATATGGATCGACCACGGAGTGAGCAGGAAGGACGCGGCGTGGGCGCTCGACCTCGCGGCCGCGGTGGTGACGGATCCGCGCAGGCGTGCCCGCGTGGCGATCCAGCGCGCGCGCCTGCACCTGTCGTTCGGGCGGTACTCCGAGGCGGCGGCCGAGCTGACCGCGTCCGTGGCCGCGCTGCCCGATCCGGGCGCCGATCCCGCGCCCCTCGCCTGGTACCTGTTCGGTACGTGCCTGATGGAGATGGGGGACGAGCCGGGGGCCCAGCGCGCGTTCCAGACCGTCCTCGCCCACCGGCCTCTGGTGGCCGAGGCGTGGATCTCCCTGGCGCACGTCCTGGCGGAGAGCGACCGCGCCGCGGCCTGCGAGCTGCTCGAACACGGGCAGGCCCTCATCGCCCCGCCGGGCCGCGCGCACCTCGCGGAGCCCGTACAGGCACCGCACGCGGAGCCCCGGCACGCGCGGCACGAGGACGTCGCGCAGGCGCGTCGCGAGGACGTCGCGCACGCGCGGGAGGCGGCCGGCGGCCTGCTGGTGGAGGCGGCGCTCATCTCGCTCGCCCCGCCCAAGGACCACGAACGGGCGCGGGCCTTCCTCGCCAGGGCCGCGCGGCTCTGCCCCGACAGCCCTTACCCTCCGCTGAACCAGGCGATGATCGACGAGGAGCTTCAGGACCACGACGCCTTCCGGCGGCACATCCGCGAGGCCGTGTCCAAGGTTCCCCGCACCGATCAGCGCCTGATCGCGCGTCTGATGAGCGGGGCGTTCGCCGGCGCGTACGGAAGCGTGACGCTGGCGGCGATGGAAGAGGCGCGTTTCATCGACCGCGCCGAGCTGCGGCGGCGCCTGGACTCCTGGGAGCACCAGCGGGCGCCGGGGGAGCGCCCGAGGCCCGGCAACCGCTACCACAACGGCGTCGTCGCCGGGCACCGCGCGATCGTGTCCGGCGCCCGCCGCCCGTACAGCCTCAACGGCGGGACGGCGATGACCCGAGATCCGGAGGAACTTCCTTAGCGCCGGCCCGCCCGGGGCGGCTCAGGAGTGGTCGATGCGGAGCACCGGCCGGTGGTCCTGCTCGCCGGGGGAGCGGACGATGAGGCGGCGGGCCGTCGCGGTGGTGTCCTCCTTGGTGAGGCTCGCCCCCATGGCCGTCGCCTCCTCGTACGCCTCCGGCGTCAGCGGCGCGCGCACCACGGCGACGTTGCGCGGGCCGTCGAGCGGGTCCATCAGCTGGGGCGAGTAGCCCACGCGCGAGCCGATGGCCGACACCGCGCCGAGCAGCACGGCGCCCTCCATCGCCCGGCCCGCCATGCCGAGTGCCCCCGCGAGCACGTGGGCGCACGCGAGCCACGAGGTCATGTCCTCGGTGCGGTCGAGGTGCACCACCAGCCGCGCCGCCTGCTGCACGGCCCGGTCCGCGTCCCCGAGGTCCATGGCGACCTTCGCGCCGATCCAGCCGGACGAGCAGTACGCCCAGTCGTGGCCGCACGCCTCGGCGATGTCGGCCGCCTGCACGAGCTGGCCCGCGGCCAGGGCGGGGTCCCCGGCGACGCGGGTGATCTGCCCGCGCACCATCATGAGCTCCGCCTCCACCCACGGCAGGCCCGCGGCGCGCACGTGCTTCCATCCCTCGGACAGGGCGAGCTGCGCCTGGCTGGGGTTGCCGCTGAGCTGCAGGAAGTACCCCCTGTACGGCAGGGCGCGCGCCATGACCTCGATGTCGCCGACGGCCTCGGCCTGCCGCAGCGCGATCTCTACGTCGTCGTTGGCGGTGATCGGGTCGCCGGCGAGGTAGCGGAGCAGCGCCCGTCCGATCAGCGCCTGTCCCCGGCCCGGGTGGTCGGGGCCCGCGGAGTCCAGCGCCTTGGACAGCCACCCGATGCCCTCGTGCACGTTCCCGGCGCGGTACCAGTGCCAGGCCAGCGCCGTGGAGACGCGAAGCGCGGAGTCCCCGTCGCCGGAGGCCAGAGCGTGGGCGAGCGCGGTGCGCATGTTGGCCTGCTCGTACCGGAGCCTGCGCATCCACAGCTCGCCGTCGAAACTCCGAAGTCGCCGGTCGGCGGTCTCGGCCAGCTCGACCGCCCACGCGACGTGCCGTCCGGCCCAGCCGGGCACCTCGTCGCCGGGCAGCGTGCGCAGGGCGTACTGCCGGATCGTCTCCAGCATGCGGTAGCGGCGGGGCGTTCCTCCGTCCACGGTGACGAGCGACTTGGAGACCAGCCCGCTCAGCCGGGGCAGCACGGGCGGGCGGTCGTCCAGCCGTTCGGCGGCCTCCAGGTCGAACCCGCCCTCGAACACGCTGAGGCAACCGAGGAGCCGCCGCTCGGCCGGGGTGAGCAGGCGCACGCTCGACTCGATGGCCGCCTCCAGGCTGCGATGGCGCGCCGGAGCGGTACGCGACCCCCCGGCCAGCAGCGCGAAGCGGTCGTTGAGCCCTTCCTCGATCTGCCGCAGCGACAGGACGCGCGTCTGGGCCGCCGCCAGCTCGATCGCCAGGGGAAGGCCGTCCAGCTCGCGGCAGATCCGGGAGATCAGCTCGCGCTCGGCGTGCCGGGGCCGCCAGCCGGGGCGCACCGCGCGGGAGCGTTCCACGAAGAGCTCGACGCCGGTGCCGTCGGGGTCCAGCGGCGGCAGATCCCAGGTAGCCTCTCCGGCGATCGACAGCGGCTCCCTGCTGGTGGCCAGCAGCCGCAGGCCGGGACACCGGGACAGCAGGCCCTCCGCGAGGCCCGCCACCGCGTCGACCAGGTGCTCGCAGTTGTCCAGCAGGAGGAGCGTCTGGCGGTCGCCGATCGAGGCCGCGAGGTCGTCCGCGCTCTTGGTGATCGCGGTGCCCATGGCCGCGCCGATGGCGCACGGGAGCAGCGCTTCGTCGGCCACGTCGGCGAGCAGGGCCAGCCACGGCCCCTCGCCCTCCGCCCGGCCGGCGTGCTGGTGGGCGACTTCCAGGGCCAGGCGGCTCTTGCCGGCGCCGCCGACGCCGGTGATCGTCACCAGCCGGTGCGTCGCGAGGAGCCCCGTCACCGTGCTCACGGCGCCCTCGCCCCCGATGAGGCGGGTCAGCGGCGCGGGGAGCCGGGGTCCGGGGGCCTCGCGCTGCTCGACCGGCTCGGCGAGCGCCACGGTCTCGCGGGGACGCTGCCAGTCCAGGGCGGGGTCCTGCCGGAGCACCGCGGTCTCCATGGCGCGCAGCGAGGGGCCGGGGTCCACGCCCAGCTCGTCGATCAGCCGCTCACGCGCGGCGCGCAACGCGGCGAGCGCGTCTCCCTGCCGTCCCCCTCGGTACAGGGCGAGGGCCAGCAGTTCCCAGGAGCGCTCGGCGAGCGGGTGCTGGCGGACCAGAGCCTCCAGTTCGCCCACGGCCGGGACGGCGCTGCCCATGGCGAGCAGGGCCGCCGCGTGGTCCTGGCGGGCGGCCAGCCGCGCGTTCTCCAGCCGGGCGACCTCGGCCGTGGCCACGTCGCTGTCGCCCAGGTCGACGTACGCGGGCCCGCGCCACAGCCCGAGCGCGGTCTGAAGGCTCTCCGCCGCGGTGGCCGGGTCCTCGGCCAGCAGCCGGGCGCCGCGCTCGGCCAGCGCGGCGAAGCGCTCGGCGTCCACCGACTCGGGCCTGACGCGCAGCACGTACCCGGGGCCCTGACGGTCGAGGATGCCGGTGGGCGCCCGCGACGGCCGACCGGGTTCGAGGGACTTGCGCAGTTTGGTGACGTAGGAATACAGGCTGGCCATGACGCTGTTCGGGGCCTGCTCGCCCCAGACCGCCTCGACGATCCGTTCGGCGGTCACCACCTTGCCCTGGGCGATGAGCAGGGTCGCGACGACCGCCTTGACGCGGCTGCCGCCGAGGTCGAGCCGCTCCCCGTCGCGGGTCGCGGTGAGCGGGCCGAGGACAGAGAACTGAAGCCCCGCCGTTTGAGCACTCACGGTGAACCGTCCCCTTGCGCGTCCGCCCCTCCGCAAGCTGCGGAACAATTGGCTAGTTATATCCCGAACGCCGACAAAGGCGAAGGCTGCTCATGAATTTGGATCAAACTCGGGACGATTTCGGGATAATTTCCGGTGATTGTCTCGTGAATGGTGGTGGTCGCCTTCAAGGCGGCCGGGTCGCGGCGGTGTTAACGTGATCCCCACGCGAGACGGATGGCGGTGAGCCAGCGAGACCTGACGAGTCCCAGCGTCATCGGCGGGCAGAAGTTGCCCTTATCCGCGTCGCCGGTCGGTCTCTAGTCTCTCGGCATCGGAGGTGTCCATGAAGGTCGTTGGCAGTGCCGTGGTCGGAGTCGACCGAGGTCGCGTGTGGGCCGCCCTGCAGGATCCGGCGGTGCTGGTGCGCACCATCCCGGGGTGCGAGCGGCTGGAGGCCACGGGCGGCGACACCTACCGCATGACGGTCACCGCGGGCGTCGCCTCCATCAAGGGCGTCTACCAGGGCGAGGTCGCGCTCTCCGACCCCGAGGAGCCCGAGCGGTTCACGCTCCGCGCGCGGGGCGCCGGAGCGCCCGGCACCGTGGACGCCACCGTGCGCATCTCGCTGAGCGAGGTCGACGGCGGCGCGACCCGGGTCGACTACGACGCCGAGGCGGTCGTCGGCGGCATGATCGGCGGGGTGGGCCAGCGCATGCTCGGCTCCGTCGCGAAGAAGACCGCCGGGGAGTTCTTCAACGCCGTCGAGCAGCACCTCCAGGTGGGCTCCGTTCCGGCGGAGGCTCCCGGCGGCCTGGCGCTCCTGCCCTCCACGATCCCGGCCACGAACGGCGGCACGGCCCTGGTGACCGATGGCGGTGCGGCCCAGGTGGCGGATGGCGGTACGGCCCGGATGGCGGATGGCGGTGCGGCCCGGGTAGTGGAGCGGCACGAGGCCGGGCAGGTCTTCGAGCGGCCCCGTGGCGAGGCGGCGCGGGCGTCCGAGCGACGAAGCGGCACCCCGGTCTGGCCGGTGCTGACCGCCTTCGGCATGGGCGCGGGCGTCGCCCTCGGCAGCGCCGTCATCGGGTGGCTGCTCGGCCGCACCGGCCGCGGGCGATAACGGCCCTCCTTAGATCTTTCGCCTGTTCCCGGCAACGTTCACAAGTCCGGGTGCGGGCGGTTGCCCGAGCCTTTGCCCCGGTGCCGGGGCGGTTCCGGGGCCGCGCGGCCGTACTGGCCCGGGCACGGGAGGCGCCCGAGCGCCGGGCCGGAGCACGCCGCGACCGCCTTCGCGGAGTCCATCGCGGGCGGCAGGCGAGGCGCCGTAGCGAGGGCGCGGGCGCGATCCGCCGTACGTGTCAGGTAGATCCCAGGGTTGTTACGGAACCTCGCGGAAGAGGATCTCTGGGCGTAACGTGGTGATATGCGTGAGTTTCGTGCAGAGGATGCTCGATCGGAGGCCCGGCGACTCATCCACGATCTGCTGGGTGAGCAGCATCCGACGGCCGCGTTGCTGCTGCGCGAAGCGAGAGCCGCGCTCGGCGACGACCGCGTGGCGCGCTGCGTGGAACTGGCGCAGGGCGCCGCCCTCACCAGGAGGTCCTCGGAGCTCGCCGCGATCGCCGGCCTGCTCGTCGGCACCGGCGCGCTCGGCAGGGAATGGTGGGCGGCCGGCCGGGGCGGGAAGATACCGGCCCCCGACGAGGTGCTCGCCGCCAACACCGCCATCGAGCCGTGGACCGACCTCACCGTGCTGGAGATGCTGGCCGCGTGGATCGCGGACGACACCGCCGACGTGGCGTGGGGCGCGCCGATCGGGTCGGTGGACCTCAACTCCTGGCAGGGAGAGGACCGCGTCGACCTCCCCGGCGGGGTCGCCGCGGGGCAGCGGCTGGTCGTCTCGTTCGACGCGGGCGGCCGCCTTGACGCGGTGGTGACGGAGCGGCCCGGCGGCGAGCTCGGGTCGCACCTCGACTTCTCCTCGCTGCGTTACTCAAGACCCGCCGAGGCCCAGTGGAGCTGGGGAGTGGCGGCGGGGCTCGGCCCTCACCAGCTTCCCGGCGAGGACCCCGATCCGTACGCCGTGACCGTCGACCAGCACGCGGCCGAGCAACTGCGTCACTGGGCGCTGCGCCACGGCGCCACGGGCGAGCAGGTCGGTCCGTGGTGGCAGGCGAAGGGCGACGTCATCGCCGCGATCGAGCGCGTCGACTGGATGTGGCGCAGCGGCGAGTGGTTCGCCTGGTGGCGCGCGACGTCCGCGTTGCTCGGCGGCGACCCCCAGCAGCTCGCGGCCCGCATGGACGACATCTCCTCTGCCCCCTGACGGAATGTTTGGCTAGTTTGCCGCGGTTGAGCATCATGTGAAAGTTGAGATTTTTTCTGATGTCGTATGCCCTTGGTGCTACATCGGCCACACGCGCTTCACGCGCGCAGCCGAGCGCTACCGTGAGCAGGGCGGTGAGGTCGAGGTGCGGCTGCGGCCGTTCCAGCTCGCGCCGGACGCCGAGTCCCTCGGCGAGCCGCTCACCACGTGGATGGAGCGCAAGTTCGGCGGGCCGGAGCAGACGCGGCAGCTCACCGGCCGGGTGACAGGGGTGGCCGCCGAGTCCGGCCTCGACCTGCACATGGACCACGCCGTGCAGGCCAACTCCTTCGACGCCCACCGGCTGATCCTGGCCGCGACCGAACAGGGCAAGGGCGAGCAGATGGCCCAGCGCCTGTTCCGCGCCTACTTCAGCGACGGCCTGGACATCGGCAGCCGGGAGACCCTCGCCAAGCTGGCGGGCGAGGTGGGGGTCCAGGTGTCCCTGGACGGTGAGGACGGCGCCGAGGAGACCCGCGCGCAGATCGACCGGGCCCGCGAGCTCGGCATCAGCGGCGTGCCGCTCTTCCTCTTCGAGGGCAAGTACGCCGTCTCGGGCGCGCAGCCCGAGGACACGCTCCTCGCAGCCCTGGAGGAGGTCGCCTCGCTCACCGGCCAGGCGCCGCCGGACCAGGGCGAGGCCTGCTCCGTCTGACGTCAGGCGGGCGAGGGGGACAGGTGCTGCGCCTGTACTGACGGGCCGAGGTCGCCGGTGCGATAGTGCCGGCGACACAGCACGCGGTAGTGCACCTGCGCGCCGTCGGTGTCGGCGATGACGACCTGCTCACCCGTGCGCGCCATCAGCCCGTTCACCACGCGGGCGTTGAGCCTGCCCTCGCGCCCGCACCAGCAGAGCACCTCGACCTGCAACCGCGACACCTCGTCGGCCAGCTCGAACAGGCGCTGCGCGGCGGGGAACATCCGCGACCGGAAGTCCGAGGCCAGGCCGAAGGCGTAGACGTCGACGCCGTGCTCGTCGACCAGGTCGGCCAGCTGCTCGATCTGGGCGACCGTGTAGAAGCACGCCTCGTCGCAGATCAGGTAGTCGACGCGGTCGTGTGCCAGCACGAGCTCCACCAGGTCGAGATCGTCGACGACCTCGATGGCTTCGAGCCCAAGCCCTATGCGGCTGGTGACCTTGGGGCCGCCCGAGCGGTCGTGCTTGGTGAGCACCAGTCCCCGCCTGCCCTGGCGGCCGTGGTTGTAGTTCATCTGCAACGCCAGCGTGGACTTGCCGCAGTCCATGGGGCCGTGGAAGAACCTCAGCACGCCGTCGCGGTGGGGATGCGCGGGCACGGCGGACAGGGCGGACATTTCACTCACGGGGCGTCAGCATACAGCCCGGCCGCCGGGCCGGCGGGCGGGCATGACCGGTCCGGGCCGGTCGAGCCGGTCACCCGTCCGGGCGCGTCGCCGCGTGACGGAGCAGGGAGATGCCCGGGACCGCGATGCGGGAGACCTCGCGCCCCGTCCGGCCGTCGAACCGTACGACGCCGCCGGGGACGCCCGCGTAGAAGGCGCGCTCGTCCGGGGTCACCGCGACGCCGCGGGCGGCCGCCGGCAGGCGCCACTCGCCCCGCACGGCGAGCGAGCCGGGATCGATCGACCGCACGGACGGCCCGGCGGCGACGTACAGCGAAGCGCCTTCCGACGCCGCCGACGCGGCGCCGGACGACGCGCCGACGACGACCGTCCTCTCGACCTCCAGCGACTCGGTGCTCGCCCGGAGCAGGATGCCGCTGCCTCCGTCGTAGACGTACAGGGCGGCGGCGGACACCGCCAGCGTGTGGCCCTCCGCCGGGCCGCGTCCGAACGGTTCCGGCAGGTCGAGGCAGTAGGCCCACCGCTGGCCGAGGTCGAGCACGTGGACGAACGCGTGGACCCCCGTGGTCCTGCCCGCGACCAGGTCGCGGGTGTGCAGGTGGTTGGGCTGGTGGGTGTAGAGCGTGTAGAGCCGATCGCGGCCGGGCGACAGCACGGCGACCCGCCCGTCACCCCGCATCGTCTCCTCGGCCCCCGCCGGCACGGGCCGCTTCTCGCGGGTGAACAGGGGCGAGAACGCGCCTCGCTCGATGTCGTAGGCCTTGACGCGGTAGCTCTCCGGCGAGGTCGCGGGCAGGTACTCAAGGAGGAACAGCGCCTTCCCGTCGGTGGAGAAGGCGTCGGGCTCGAAGTTGCCCTTCAGCCGTACGACCTTGGGAGCCGTGGACCCGGATGGATCGGCGACGACGAGCGTCGTCGAGCGCCGCCCCGGCCGGCCGTACGGCGAGGCCGGGGGAGGGGCGCCGAGGGCCACGACGTCCCCGAGCGGCGACACCACACGTGCGACCACGCCACGTGGGACGGTGGCGCGGCTCAGCTCCCTGCCGGTCACGGAGTCGAGGGTCAGCAGTTCGCCCGCCGCGGACACGGTGTACAGGCGATACCAGGCCGCTCCCGCGACCGGCCGCGCCGTGGAGAAGATCGTCGCCCCTGAGCGGGTGTCGAGGGCGGACAGACGGTCCGAGACGTCGGCGAAGAGCACGTGGGCGGAGGGCCGGGGCGTGCCCGCGGGGGACGCCGGTGCGGCGGCGGGAGGCCGCGCGCAGGACGTGAGCAGTGCCGCGCCGGCGAGGCCGCCGGTCACCTTCAGGAATTCGCGTCGCTCCATGCCCTTCCTACCGCTCGCGCGGGCAAGAGGTTCCACGGGACCAGGGTCGCCTGAATGCAGGGCTATACCTGCCTACGAGTGGCCGATTCCTTGGCGGATGTTGCTGATTCCGCAATCCGGAGCGGTTCAGTAGACACTGAAGGCATGCGCACCGTCCGAATCGGCGTCGACACCGGGGGCACGTTCACCGACGTGGTCGCGGTGGACGAGCAGACCGGTGAGATCACCACGACCAAGACCCCCTCCACTCCGGCCAACCCCGCCGACGGGTTCATGAACGGCGTGCACAAGGTACTGGCGGGCAGGAGCCTGTCGGAGGTCGGCGGCATCGTGCACGGCACGACCGTGGCGACCAACCAGCTGCTCGAAGACCGTCCGGTCGACCTGGGCTTCGTCACCACAGAGGGATTCGAGTTCATCCTGGAGATCGCCCGGCAGAGCGTGCCGGACGGCTACGGCAACTCCTACTTCTGGGTCAAGCCGCCGCGCATCGTGCCCGTACACCGGGTGAAGACGGTCGGCGGGCGGCTCGACCACCTCGGCGAGGAGGTGCGGCCGTTCGACGAGGAGGAAGCGGTGCGGGTGGCACGGTGGTTCCGCGACCGCGGCGTCACCGCGCTCGGCGTGTGCTTCCTGCACTCCTACGCCAACCCCGCGCACGAGCGGCGCATGCGCGAGGTGCTCGAACGGGAGCACCCCGGCGCCGTCGTGTCCCTGTCGAGCGACGTGCTCCGCGAGTACCGCGAGTACGAGCGCTCGGTCACCACCCTGGTCGACGCGGCGGTCAAGCCCACCATGCGCCGCTACATCGCGAACCTGTCCTCGCGCCTCGGCATGCCGTTCTCGGTGATGAAGAGCAACGGCGGGGTGCTGTCGGCGACGGAGGTCGTCCACCAGCCGATCACGACGGTGCTGTCGGGCCCGGCCGCGGGCGCGCTGGGCGCCGCGCTCATCGCGGGCACGGGCGGGCACCCGTCGGTCATCACCCTCGACGGCGGCGGCACCTCGACGGACGTCGCGGTCGTCGTCGACGGCGAGCCGTCCCTCACCACCGAGGGCTCCATCGGCCGGTACCCGTGCAAGATCCCGATGATCGACATCGTGACCGTCGGCGCGGGCGGCGGCTCCATCGCCTGGATCTCGCCCGAGGACACGCTCAAGGTCGGGCCCAAGTCGGCCGGCGCCGACCCGGGCCCCATCTGCTACGGCAAGGGCGGCACCGAGGTCACGGTCACCGACGCGCACGTCTACCTCGGCCGCGTGCCGCCCCACCTGCTCGGCGGCGAGATCCCGCTGGACGCGGACGCGGCCAGGGCCGGCATCGAGGCGCTGGCCGGCAAGCTCGGCCTGTCGCCCGAGCGCACGGCCGTCGGCGTCCTGGAGATCAGCGCGTTCAACCAGTCCAACGCCATCCGCCAGATCACCGTCAAGCGCGGCCTCGACGTGCGGGACTTCCCGATGGTCGCCTTCGGCGGCTCGGGGCCGCTGCTGGTCTGCCGCCTCATCGACATCCTGTCGGTCCCGGCGGTCGTCGTCCCGCCCAACCCCGGCAACGTGTCGGCGTTCGGGCTGCTCACCGTGGACGTGAAGAACGACTACGTCCGCACGCACGTGACCCGCGAGCTCTCCCTGGGCACGGCGGCGGGCATCCTCGGCGACCTGGAGGCCCAGGCCGCCGCCACGCTCGACCGCGAGGGGTTTCCCGCCGGCCGACACGTCTACGCGCGCAGCGCCGACCTGCGCTACTACGGCCAGGCGTACGAGGTGCGCGTGCCCGCCCCCGCCGGCCCGATCGACGAGGCGTGGCGCGCGGAGGTGCTCGACCGGTTCCACGAGGCCCACCACAAGCTCTACGGGTACGGCTACCGCGACGATCCCCGGCACGCCGTCGAATGGGTCAACCTGCGGGTCTCCGGCATCGGCCCCATCACCCGGCCCGTCATCCGCGAGCTTCCCCCGGCGGACGGCGCGGCGGCGGCACCCGCGGGGGAGCGGGCGGTGTACTTCGACGAGGACCCGGGCTCGCCGCTCCACCAGAACGGCTGGTGGACCGCGCCGGTCCACCGGCGTGGCGACCTGCGCCGCGGCGACGTCGTCACCGGGCCCGCGGTGATCGAGGAGTACGGCTCCACCCTGCCGCTGCATCCGGGCTTCACCGCCGAGGTGGACCGGCACGCCAACCTCGTGGTCCGCCGGGCCACCGCGCACAAGGACGGAGCGGGCGAGTGACAACCGTTGACCCGGTGCTGGTCGAGATCGTCGAGGGAACGCTCGCGTCGGTGGAGATGGAGGTCGAGACGGCGATCGCCCGCACGGCCCGCTCCCCGATGATCCGCGACGCGCACGACTTCCGGGCGGGCATCCACGACGTACGGCTGCGCAAGCTGACCGGCCGCTCGTACTCCGCCCTCGTGCAGCCGATCGTGCGCGACTTCCCGGTCTCGGAGATGAACCCGGGTGACGTCTTCTTCCACAACGACGTCTACCTGTCCGAGGGCGGCATCGGCCACCTCCCCGACCTGTGCGTCACCGTGCCGGTGTTCCACGACGGCGAGGTGGTCGCGTTCGTGCAGGCCTTCGGCCATCATGACGACATCGGCGGGGCGGTGCCCGGCTCCATGCCCTCCCACGCGCGCAGCGCGTTCGAGGAGGGGCTGATGGTCCCCCCGATCAAGCTGTGGGACCGCGGCGAGCCCAACCGCGCCGCGCTGACCATCATGACCCGCAACTCCCGCATGCCCGACTCCCTGGCAGGAGACCTCGACGCGGAGTGCTCGGCCTGCCTGATGGGCGCCCGCCGCCTCGGCGAGCTGTTCGGCAGGTACGGCAGGGCGGCGGTCGAGGCGTGCTTCGACGCGATCATCTCCAACACCACCGAGACGTTCCGCCGCGAGCTGCTCGCCAAGATCCCCGAGGGGGTCCACGTCTGGGAGGACTACGCCGAGCACGACGGCGTGGACGAGCCGAAACTGCACGCCCAGCGCATCACGCTGACCGTCGACCACGCGGCGGACAAGCCGCTCGTCATCGACTTCACCGGCACCTCGCCGCAGGCCAAGGGCCCGATCAACCACGCCGGCGACTACGCCGACGGGGTGTTCCTGAAGAAGTGGCTGGCGCCCATCCTGCGCAACCTCGCCGACACCCCGGAGCGGATGGCGGAGCTGGACGTCAACGAGGGCGTCGTCCCCCTGATCGAGATGAGGTTCCCCGAGAAGGGCACCCTGCTCACGCCGATCTTCCCGGCGCCGACGAACGCGCGCACGTTCGTCATCCTGCGCCTGCTCGGCGTGCTCGCCGGGGTGCTCGCCAAGGCCACCGGCGGGCGCATGCCCGCCGACCAGGAGACCATCCGCTACACCGGCGTGTACGGGGACGACCACGACGGGCGGCCGTACCTCATGCGGGAGGTGCTCGGCGGCGGCTCGGGAGGGCGCTGGTACGCCGACGGGGAGGACACCATCCACGTCGTCCCCGACTCGCGCAACATCCCCGTTGAGTTCGCCGAGTCGCGCTGGCCGTTCCGGGTCGAGCGGCTCGGGCTCGCCCGCGACTCCGGCGGGGCGGGGCTCTATCGCGGCGGGCTCGGGTACGACAAGCACATCCGCATGCTGCGTGACGCCTCCTTCATGTCCATCGCCGACCGCTCGATCCTCGCGTGCTGGGGAGTGAACGGCGGCAGGGCCGGCCGCCCGTTCCTCGTGACCGTCGGAGACCGGGAGATGGAGGGGCTGGTCGACGACTTCCCGGTGAAGGAGGGCGAGATCGTCCGGGTCAGGACCACCGGGGGCGGCGGGTGGGGCTCGCCGTACGACCGCGACCCGGCGCTGGTGGCGGCGGACGTCCGCGACGGCAAGGTGTCGGTGGAAGCGGCACGCGACGACTACGGCGTCATCCTGCACGACCCGGCCGGCCTGGACGGCCCGGCTGGCTCGGGCGGTTCGGCTGGTTCGGGCGGTTCGGCTGGTCCGGCTGGCTCGGGCGGCTCGGGCGGCTTGGCCGGCTCGGGCGGCGACCTCCGGGCCGACCTCGAAGCCACCGACAGGCTCCGCGCGGAGCTCCGTACCGCCCGGCCGGCTACCTTCTTCGACCGGGGGCCCGGCTACCCGCTCCTGTCCGGCGGCCGGCCGCAGGCCGACGTCGACACGTGACGGCGGCGGGCCGGCGTCGGCATGTGATGTGAGGCGCCAGCGTCTCGGGAAGGCGGTTCGACGGGTGTGACGCTATCTGAGCAAGGCGTTGTGCTTCTCGAACACCGCGTAGACGGCCGGCAGCTCGCGCCCGTACCGCTCGGCGTCCGGCCCCGTGCCCCGGTATCGGGCCATCACCTGGCTCAGCCGGGTGTCGTCGTAGGAGAGGGGGTCGCTGTCCACGCCCGCCTCATGCGCGGCGTTGACGAGCATCAGCGGCACAGTGCTGATGTTGTGGTCCGGGTCCTCGCGGAGCCATCGCCACATGTCGCGCATCACGTGCCAGTCATCGGGGTCCAGCCGCTCTCCCTCGACGAGGCCGGCGTCGACCGCGTGGTTGTGCGCCGTGATCGCGGAGCGCGCGAGCATCCGTCCGAGGCCGGTTCTCGCGTCGTCCTTCTGGGGAGAAGGGGGAGTCGGCGCGGCGGTGATCACCTGCTGCTCGGGCGGCAGCTTCTGCCATGCTTCCAGCTCGGCGCGATAGCCGTAGTACGCCGTGACGGCGAGATCCTCCGGCGCGTCCTCGGGCGTGAGCCAGCGGGTCTCCCAGAAGATCGGGCTCTGGATCAGCGCCTTGCGCATCCGGTAGGCGCGGCTCAGGCCGGTGATCAGCGCGTCGTGCCGCAGGACCAGATCGAGCGAGTGCTCGGTGGAGTCCCGCCGGACCGGCGTCTCGTGGCCCGCGATCGACCTCAGGTCGTCCAGCAGCGCCTGGCGGCGTGACAGGTCGAAGTTCACGTCGAGCGGCCCGCTCGCCGGGGTGGGCGACACGAACAGCGACTGGCCCGGGTCCCGGCCGGAGGCCACGGCGTTGCCGATCTGGACGCTGCCGGGACCGGTGCCGAGCGTGAGGGTCGATATGTGGTCGAACGCCCAGTCGGGGGGCAGCGGGAAGCCGAGGTTGCCACCGAACTCGGCCGGCATGTCGGCGACGAAGCTGGACACGGTGAGGCCCTCTCGCACCAGGCGGCCACAGACGTCGCGCGAGCCGTGGACGCCTATCTTGAACTCACCGCCGTAGTGCCTCATGCGCGTGGCCAGCGCATGGAAGTGCGGGATGAGCCGCTGGCCGAAGTCGCCGTCGAGCGCGTCGAAGCCGACCGTGAAGTAGATCGTCGTCCCGCGTGCGAACCCGTGGTCCCGAGCGGCCTCCAGGGCGGCCAGCGCGTCTTCGGCTCCTTGCTTGGCCGAGAAGTGGTCGCGGCCGCCCGCCTGGTAGATCGGGAACGCGCTCAACCCCCCGGACGCGATCGTCTCCAGCTCGCCCGGCTGAATCCGCTCAAAGGGCCGGCTCTGTTCGTCCGGCTGGATCCCCTCGTCCGGCCGGCTCTCCTCCGGTTGGGTCCCCCCGTCCGTTTGGACGCGTTCGTCTGGCTGGGTCCTCTCGTCGGGTTGGGTCCTCCCGTCCGGCTGGACGGGCTCGTCCGCTGTCGGTCCGGGAGCGTCCGTCAGGTAGCGCCCCACGGTCAGGTAGCCCTCCACCTTAAGGACGAACGCCCGGGCCGGGGTGATCTCGGTGGCGCAGGCGCATGCCGTTCCCCTGCGGGTGGGGTCGCCGTTGCTCGCGAGCAGCGACGCCCACGTCTGGTAACCGGCGATGCCGTTGTCGGGCAGCAGTCGCGCGAACCCCTGGAACTCCGCGACCGTGTCCGCCACGGCGGTGGTGTACTCCCCGTCGAAGGGGACGTCCCACCCGTGCAACGTCATCGCAGCCTGAAACAGGCGGACGAACCGTTTCCCCGTATCGTCGGCGCCGGGGCCGAGGACGGCCTGGTCCTTGATGCCCGCCTGGGTTCCGGCGTCGAACCGCCCGGTCGCGGTGTCGTCGTCCATCCCGATCTCGAACTGGATCCCGAGCAGCAAAGACCTGCGCACCTCGCGGGAAAAGTGCCCGTCGCACGGAATGATGGGAAAGTCCCTGCGGTGAACGTAGGTGCCGTTCAACCATTTCTGGATTTGTCGTATCCGCTGCGAGCCGCCAGTAGTGGGGACGTACGAGTCCGTCGACAGCAGGCCCTGGAAGACCTTCGGTGAGACGCCGTTCGGGGGGAACGCCTCGTCGACCCCCATGTCCGCCCGCAGCTTGGTCACGCCGGTGCCGGTGGCCGTGTCGTACGCGCCGGACATGCCGCCGCCGTCGTAGCCCTTGCAGGAGAGCCCGCACTGCACGATCTTGATGATGTTCGGATCGGCCGTGCCCGCGCCGACCATCGGGTACGCGGCGGCGAGGGCTTCCAGCGCGTCCGGCCCGAAAGCGTCGCCCGGGGGGAGGCCCAGCTCGTGCCGCAGGGCTCGTACAAGCGCCCGCACGGTCGCCCGGCCGGTCCTTCCGTCCTCAACGATGGGCTCGTACCCGTCGACCTTCCCATAGACCGAATTGACCCACCGCTGCGCCTCCAGAACCGGCTGGTCCATGGCCCCTCCTCCACCACCAGAATCACCCGTAAATGGTCAAAACCTGGCAATTTGGGTCAACGGTAGATCACATCCGGCACCGTGACTACGGCAGGACGCTCGGCAGGCAGAATCAGGAAGGGCACACATTCCTGTACGGCACTCCCAGGAAGGTAACGCCGCCACTGCTGCCCGCTGAGCGTTCACCCGGCGGCACATCCCAGAGGCCCTCCGCCACCCGTCCACCTGCGTCCCGTCCCCGAACACGGCATCAGATGCCCGCGAGCCTGGTGTAAGTTCGCCGCCGCGCCCCCGATCGACCGCGTCCCGGCGATCGACCGCGTCCCGGCCGCCGATCGATCGCCTTCCGGCCATGATGGGAGCCCTTCAAGGCCGTGTGAACCACGTGCACGGCATGATCACCACGGATCAAGGACGAACCACACGACGCAGCGGGGGTCCTCCTCGCTGAATCCCCACCGGCTCGACAACGTGCGGATCAGCCGGATTCCGCGTCCGGACTCCGCGAGGCCGTCGGGGTCGTCGGGGTCGTCGGGGTCGTCGGGGGAGTGGCAGCACGCGGAGGGCAGGGTCGCAGCTCCGTCGTCGATGACCTCGATCTGGACGCGGCCGTCCTCCTCCATGAGCACCACCACCCCGATCACCGGGGAGTTGGTGTGGACGACGGAATTGGTCATCGCCTCCGACAGCAGAAGCACTGCGTCGTCACAGCGCGGATGACCGTCGAGGACCTTGCGTATCCACAGCCGCGCCTCACCCACGTTCACCTCGCCGGCACGGAATACGGCCTTCTCCAGTAACCGGACCCCGGTGCTCAGGCGTCCGCGCCTCGTATCGCCGTCCCAGTGTCCCGACGGGCCCGCTCCGGCGTCTTCACCGGACATCTGCGCCACCTTCATCACTCGCTTGTCGTTCGGCGATGACGCTAGGAAGGGGAGGGGGTTGCCAGCAGCGTTCCGCCGCGCCGCGAAAGGTCGTGGACCTGTCCCTCCCGTGTCCCTTCCGTGCCGTAGCACGTCAGTCTTCCCGGTGTGGGAGCCGCATCGATTCGTCGGTGATCAGCTCCCTCCCACAGGCCGGCTGAGAGGCGGGGCGGCAGCTTCCACCTTGGCGGCTTCGGGCGTTCGCGCAGGTAGGGAAGAGTAGGGAAGATAGGCATCTAGGATCATCCGGCGTGGTGCACGCTCCTCGCTGATGAGTTCGTCGGCACTGGCGGCCGTGGCATAGCGGCGCACGGTCTTGCGATCGAGCCGCAGCTCACGGCTGATCTGGGTGATAGTCATCCCTTGGGCGAGGGCCTGGTGGATCTCGGCGTGCCGCGTTCTGGTGCGGGCTGCCGGGCCCCTTGGTCGCGGGCGGGTTCCGGCAAGGCGAGAGGTGCCGCGACCTCGGGCGTGGCCAGTTCGCGCAGGTGCGCGCGGTGCCGGGACACGGCCCGCTGGACCGCGCCGGACAGGTTGTGGAGCAGATGCCGGCGGTCGGCGACCTGCACAGTCAGCGGAGCGCCGCGCTGCGCGCCTTCTAACGGCACCGTCGGATATCAGAACTGTCCGAATGCCTCGGAGAGTGTGGGCCTCACAGTGGTGTCAGGAGCATGAGGACCTCGTCGCGGTCGCCGTGATCGAAGCGGAGTGCGCCCGGCCATCGGCCGATCTCTTGCCAGCCGAGTCGGCGGTAGAAGTCTTCGAGGCCTTCTTCGCCTCGTGCTTCGAGTCGGAGTTGTTCGAGGCCCAGTTCGTCACGAGCGACTTCACGAACACGCTGCATCAACGTGGCGCCGATACCGCGGCCGCGGAAGTCGGGGTGGGTCTGGACACGTTTGACCATGCCCCAGTGCGGAACGAGCGGGTCCCGGTATCGACTCAGGCTCAGCCATCCAGCGAGGACACCGTCGAGTTTGGCAAGCAGGAGCCGGTTGTACTCGGGATCAAGGTCTGCGATGAGCTGTTCTGCGACGGGGCTCACATCGTCGATGCCGACTGGAGGAAACGCGAAGCCGACGGCTCCGCCGTTGTTGGCCACGGTCATCCAGCAGTTGACCAGTTCGCGGGTCGCCTCGGGCGTCATGTCTTCGGGATGCTTGGCCTGAACGATCTCGACCAGGTCGCGCTCGATGCGGGTCGGCAGGGTCACGGGGTCTCCGTTTCCAATGGTCGGCTGGGTGACGCGCTCGGTTCGTCCTGACCGGGTCTGCGGCTGATGTCGGCGGCGTAGGTCATCCAGTCGCCGGAGGAGGCGCGTAGGTGTGGCCCTTGCGCCAGGCGAACTCATCGACCCCCAGCACTCGCGGGGTCGCCACCTGTGGGTCCGGCATGCTCCGCGACAGCCGCAGCAGCGTCGAGCGGCCCACCGCACAGGCCAGACGGGCGGTATGACGGCCACCAGGGCGGCCCCCCAGAGCCAGCGCCACCGTCCGCAGCATCGACGGCAGCCCTGCTGCGCACGGGCCATGCCTGCTGGTCAGGCCGGGAATCTGCTCGGCGAAGGTCCGCTTGGCACAGGCGGTGTTGTCGCAGAAGAAGCGGCGCACCCGCATCTGGAGCAGCACCTCCTGCCC
This sequence comes from Sphaerisporangium sp. NPDC088356, assembly GCF_040685555.1. Lineage (NCBI taxonomy): Bacteria > Bacillati > Actinomycetota > Actinomycetes > Streptosporangiales > Streptosporangiaceae > Sphaerisporangium > Sphaerisporangium sp. NPDC088356. The sequence continues at coordinate 15,394 of NZ_JBFBIK010000026.1, read as the reverse complement.
GGCCACCGGCAGATCCGACAGGCACCGCTCATAGCGGCTACGGACCCGCGCCGACTCGCATCCGCAAGCTGGACATTCGCTCGTCGGCTCCGTCGTTGCGGCCTTTACTCGTACGGTGGCGCCCACCCGATGCACCCGCTCGACACGAACGGCGGCAAGGTGCGGGAACACGACCGCCAACAGCTCCATGATCGACACAGGGCAGCGTCCCGGCACTGACAGCAGCCCACATCCGGCTCAACACGATCGTGATCTTAGAGGCACACCGATCACGGAAAGTCCGGCCAGTGAATGATATCTGGGTGACAACGGCCATGGACGAGCCCGGACGGCGAGAGACCGCCATGGAGGGGACGGCGAGAGACCGCCATGGAGGGTATGCCTAGGTCGGGGCGGGTTGCGTCAGTGGTAAAGCTGCTCCAGATTCTCCAGCAAGGTCTGGGTCTGCTGGGTTTCCGGATCGGCCGGGCCGCCTGGGTGATCGACCGCTCCACCCCGAGATCCCCCATTGACGGATGCGGCGACCAATCCTGAAACGTCCTGTAGAGCGTCTGACCCGTCTTGCGAAGGCCGACGGTTGTCGCTTCGGTCCGCAATGACAGGTCATCGAGCTGTCGCCGGTGTGTCTTATCTGTGTCGTCGTATAAAAGAAGGCGAACGCGGTGGCGAGAAGCTTTACCCTGAGTAGGCGTGACTCATAGTAGTCGATTGATAGCAAAGGGTGGGTGTCGCTCATGTCTGGCCGGCAGACCTTGCTGAAGGTGTTGCTGACGAAGCGGCACCAGGAGACGCATCGGGCGTTCTGCCTGGAGTACGACAAGGTGGCCCGCAGCATCGATCGGAATCTGATCGGGTCGTCTCCGAGCAGGGAAGCGTACGGCCGATGGTTGAAAGGCCACCTCAAGACCAAACCACACGCCGACCATTGCCGTGTCCTGGAGCGAATGTTCCCCGGCCACACCGTTGCGGAACTCCTCGCGCCGTACGACCCTGTAGGAAAGGGATCCGGCGTTCACGACATGCGCTCCGACCCTCGGGAGGCGGCCACGAAACGACGAGAAGTATTCCAACTCGGCGCGACCACCTTGGCCATCGGCCTCAGCGAGAGCATCTGGCGAGGCCCTGACCTGTTCGAGCAGGCACTCGACTTCAGTAACGTCGGCGAAGCTCGGCTGCACTTCCTGGAGTACGAAGCCGCCCGACTCGGCCAGAAGGTTCCACCGCCGTCGGTACTGCCGGAAGCGCTCCTTCATTTGGCAAGCATTAGGGAGTTGCTCGCCTACAGGCAGCCCACCGAGGCGCAGCGTCGGCTGACGCGAGTAGGAGCCAAGCTCTCCATCGTCGTCGGCGAGATCATGTTCTGCGCCAATCACTTTCCGCTGGCTCGACGCTGGTACGCCGCTGCGAGGCGGGCAGCGGACGAGGCAGGAGACCTCCACCTCGGTGACCTCGCGCTGACCAGTGCTGCGCTCATGCCGACATATTCGGCGGACCCACGCTCCGTCCTCGCTACCGTCACCGCGAGGCTGGAGCACGCGGTGGGTGCCACTCCCGCCATCGCGTGGATGTGGGGACTCGCCGCATTGGCTTACGCATCCCTCGGCGATCGGACCGCCTTCGAACGAGCTATCAGCAGGTCCCGCAACACCTTGGAACGATGCTCGGCCGACGAGCTTCAGCCGGGCATCCTGTCGTTCCAACCCGAAAGGCATACTTTCTACGAGGCACGTGGCCGAGCAGATCTCGGTGACCTGAACGGCACGGCGGAGGCCGTAAGTCGCGCGCTCGCCTCGTACGACAACGGTGCTTCCAACGATCCTGCGCTTGTGCGTTTCGCCTACGCATGCGCTCTGGCCAAGGCTGGGGAGATCGAGGAGGCCTGTCGCTTCGCCACCGACGCCATCCAGGAGGCGCCTCCCGCTGGGCACAGCATCACCGTGGTGGTACGGGCGCACGACTTCGACGCTTTGCTTACTCCTACAGGGGCGGCGAGCGCCGACTGGCGGGAAGCGCTGGCCGCTATACGGGCACCGGACCCGGCAATACTCCAGACCATGTCGCCTTTGAGAACCTGACCCGGTATCTCAATCCCCTCACCACCCGCGCTGAGGACCAAACGTCGTTGGGGGCACTGAATAACCGCACGGAGTGACTCCCATAGCGTGCCCCCGTTGCCCCCGGCTGGCTCGAGGTATCCGCTGATCTCGTGTACCGGTCCAGTCCGTGCGCTTCGGTCAGTCAGGTTGGGCCTCTCAAAGATCATGCGGAGCAGTTCGCCCGGGTTGGCCGCTCCGTCCGCGCGACCTGTCGTGCTACAGGTGCGTCGAAGGGCGGTGCGGTCGAAGTGAATGGGAACCGAATCCCGAGTGGGATGAGATGCAAACGGGTTCGAAAGCCGGCACTTACCAGTCCGGAACGCAGTAAACGAACTCGATGTGGCATCCCTGCCGCTCCGCCGAGTACGCCGAGGTGGCTGGCGGTCCATACCCGTGGCGAACGCGATAGGTCAGCCCCAACCACTCATGCTGGACGCCGCCGCTCGGGAGATCTTGGTGGGCGTGGCACGCAACTCGGCCTCAAGCTCGGCGAGGACGTGCTGCGCCGCTGTTCTGATCCGTGCTCTCCGGCCGTTCAATTCTTCTCCGAAGGCCCGCGCGGTCGGCCCCACCCATACTGCCTGGCCGCCGAACTGCGCGCAGACGGGATCGAGGGCGGTCTCCAGCACGTGGATGTGCGCACGCACGGCGGCGAGCGCGGTCTCCAGATCCCGGTACTTCGGGTTCGGTACCAGATCGTCGTCAAGGGGCAACCCTGGCTCCCGCTGCGGTGGAAGGATCGATGAAAGTGTAGATACTAGGTGGCGCAGGGGTTCTCACTGAGATTATGTGGGCTCGACCGGTTTCCGGCCAGACGTGGAGGCGAAAACGATGCTCGTCCTGTCCAGTCCCGTAAAGCTCCGCCGTAAGTTCGCCATCCTCGTACTACTGGCGCCCTTGGCCTTAACCGCCTGCACATCCGACAAAGGCCCCACCGCAGCCCAAGCCGGTCAAACGTTGAAAATTCATATTCTCCAACTGTTGAAGGAACGCTCGGCAGCGGATGTGAAGGTCACTGATGCAGGTGGAAATGATATTCCCTGTGGAGAGGGAAAGGCTAAGCGAACCTTTGCGGCCACTGGGCGAGACTCGGCAGGAAGTAGCGATCCCGAGGCTCTAAATACGTTATTGGTCGGTGCGTTGAGCCGGGTAGCGAAATATGAGGTGGTTTCTGCTGGTGCTCCAGGAGCGCCGATTCGTGTAGTTAATAGTACGACGAGGACAGCTCTGGTGTTCAACTCTCCTGGTAACTCTTTGTATGTAGTCACGGGTCAAACGGAGTGTTTGCCGGTATTTGATTGACGATCTAGTTTTCGTAAAGATGGGCCCGTGGCAAGGCAACAAATTTTTGACCGATATAGCGGTCGGCAAGCCTTTCGGAGATCTTTCCGAGAGTGAAGTCATCTTGGCCGCCGATTCCGTTTTCTATGAACCAACGGTCGAGGGCGTTGAGGCCGTCGTTGCCGGATTTGAGGATGTCGGCGAAGGGGCGGAGCCTGCTGTCGCTGTCGCTGTCGCTGTCGCTGATGGGGACAGTGGACGGATGGGTTGCCTGGTACTCATGGGGAGAGATCTTGGGGGTGAAGCCCGCGTTCATCAGGGCCTGTGCGATGGCGTGTTGGCGGCCGAGGGTCTGTTCGTCATCGGCTGTGCGAATCTTGTCGACCTCGGTTTCTTTGTCCGCCTTGAAGGTATCGCCATATGCTTCGGCGGTGCTCAGGGCTGTCCAGGTCAGTGGGAAAGGCTCGAGGAGCGGGGTCAGGCCGGCGACGCCCATTCCGGTGCCGATCAGCCAACTGGTGACCTTGCTGGATGCTTCGGCTGCGTCGTCTTTGGCCCTGCCCAGTTTTTCCTGGGCCGCCAACTGGAGGCCGCTGACGTTGCCCAGGGCGGCGAACACGTCGTCGAGTCTTGTGGGGTCCTTGGTTTTTAACATGTCCGGTACGCCATGGCCGACCAGGCGGTTCGTAAGGACGTCAATTCCCGCTTGGAAGGGAATTTGGTGGTCCAGGGTGTCGGAGAAGGTCTTGATGAAACGATACGTGTCCTCGGGGCTCAGGCGGAATTTGGGATTGAGCCCAGCGATTCGAGATTTCACATCACCGAAGGCGCCGGGGAGCACATGGTTGGCGTCTCCGAGGTCGGCGCCTTCGGTGATCTCGGTCGCGTAAGCGCCCGCGATCTCCGCGAGGTGTATCCGGGTCTCTTGACCGATAGATAGGTGGCCGAGCGTCGTTATGACCGTGAAGGCGAATGCGGCCGCGTCCTTGCTGTGCTTGCCGTCCTTCTCGTCGTAGGCGCCAGAGGCGGCAGCCAGCATGCGCCCGAAGGCGTCGGCTTCACCGGCGATCGAGGCCGTTCCGCTGGTGTGAGCAGTCAAGTCTTTGAGGAGGCTGATGAGCTTTGACTGGTCTTGTCCTGTAACGGCACTGAGGGCCAGGCGTGCTGCGTTCGGGTTGTTTCCTAAGGCGGAAAGAAGCCCCGCGTTCACCTTGCCTGGCGTTCCAAGGCCTTGCGCCACCGCCACCTGAGCGAGCCACTTCGCGGGGAATGATCCCGCGCTCAACAGGAGGCCAGCATTGAACCTATCGGGACCGGACATGGTGGTGCTCATCAGCGAGTCTTTGATTTGGGAGAACCCGGGTACGTGGGAACCCGCCGAGACGGCCGTGCCGAGGGCCTGGCTGACGGTGCGCAAAGCCTCGTCGTTGGGCCGCGGTGGCGCGAGGGTCGACTCGCCGGGCGGTGCGAGGTTGTGTCGCAGGGTCGCCGGAAGGTCGAGCGTGCCCTGTCGCCCGAGGGCCGCGAAGAACGCGGCCGTGTATTCGGGATCGTTGACATGTGCGGCAAGCGTGTCGACGATCTCCTGGTAGCTCTGGTCCCGGCTGAGGGACGACAAGAGGCCGGAGTTCATCTTCTTGTATTTGGAGGCCAATTCCGCGCCGAGACGGCGTGCCTCCGCAGCGGGAAGAACTTCGTTCTCTTCGTACGACCTCAGGCCGTTCGCCGATCCGGGAGACCAGTCGGGCAGCTTGGCCGTGTTCCGGGCTATTTGGGTACGGCGGCGCAGGTCGGGGAGGCGTTCGTCGATCCAGTGTTCGACCTCGGCGATGGGGTCGAGGGACGCGGCGGATACGCCTTCGGCGGCGAAGACCCGGCGGATGGCTTCGGTGCGTTCGCCGATGACGCCACGGGCGTGCTCCATCTCGGTGATGAAGCCGTCCATCAACCCTGGATCGATCCCCGTGAACTCCGGGGACAGCGGTCCCGTCCCCGGTGGCACAGTGGTCACGAGCTCACGCCCCCTCCGACGCCCCAGTTGCCGGACCACAAACCTAACGCAGCCGGCGACGCGTGGAGAGGGAGTGTGTCAAACCGGGTGGCGTTCCGCCTAAGGGCGTCTGGCGATTGTTCGCAGCCTTCGGCACAGCGGCGGCCCTGCGAGGGCGGTCGTGGATACCAGGAGCAGGACGATCGCGGCGACCAGGCCGGGGAGCGTGGTCAACTCGACCGCTGGGTACCGGCGGTGGAGGTCGGTGGCCACGAAGCAGAGCCGGAAGACCGACGCGACGGTGAGACAGAGCGACAGGGCGCCGCAGGCGGCGACCATGCGGTGGGGCTCGGCGGCGGCCAGTAAGACCAGCAGGCATGAAGCGACCAGCAGGGTGAGGGTCACCTGGCCGGCCGTGGTCACCTCGTCACTGATGGACGAGTCGGACAGGTCCCACAGGGACAGGTGCCTGATCGTGTCGCTCCCGTCGCGGAAGTGATGGTGGAAGCGCATCCACGGCAGGGAGCCCGCGAAGAAGAGCAGGAGGACGAGGGCCATTCCCCGGGTCGCGTGGGCGAGTCTGCGGGTGGGGTAGGGAGACCACACGGAGGTTCCAGATCGTTCTGCGGGGTCCGGCGACGTCTGCAGGATGACGTCCCGCTCGTCCGACGAGTCGGCCACGGCCACCAGCGCCAGGCCGATTATGAGCGCGAGCGTCTCCGCGGTCGCGGCGGTCGCGGCGGATCCCTGTGTGACCCAGGCCGTGCTCCAGGGGAAGCGGCTGTGCGGTCGGGGGAGGGCCTGATGGAGCCACATGAGATTGAGGAAGCTCAGGATCGCTGACAGCAGAGTGCCCAAGATCAGCGGGCGTACGGGGTTGAGCGCCGTGAGTGTGGCGAGGGAGAGGGCCAGCATCAGCATGCCGAGAGCGCTGGTGCCGTTCTCGCTGATGATCTGGATATCGGAGGCAGGCAGGTCCCACAGCGAGAGCACGGTGCCGGTGGTCGGTTCATCGGAGCGGATCCATGGTTGGACGCTGGTGGCCAGTAGCATCAGGGAGAGTCCGACGGACCACACGGTGTATCGGATGCGCTGGATGGCGGCGAAGGACTCCGAAGGAGTCGGGCCGCCGCATCTGGGGTTCACCCGGTGACGTTAAGTCGGCAACGCGGCTGTCGGTGGTGTTCGGATGGGGTCGTGACACGGCGCCCAGGGGTCGAGTTGGCGTCGTCGCCGTGTCGCAAGCGGTGGAGATCTTGAGGGGCAGCTCGGTCCGGCCAGGTGCGCCTCGGGTCCGGTCAGGCTCGTTCGCGGCCAGGTGGCGGGTTGGTCCGCCCCGGTCGCCAATTGCGAACCTAACCGAGCCTCTCGTCCAAGAAGGGGAAGCGGGGTAAACCGGTTGGCCGGGCCGTACTGACGTGCGGTCGAGAGGCTGTCCGGGGAGGTCCCTTGCTCCCACTCCCGTGACTGTCAAGGCCGGTTCCGGATGGCTCGTTGGCCCGCGTGTGGTGGTGAGGGGCGGCCCTGCGTATCCATCGCTACGAACGACCGGATCAAGTGATTTATCAACGGATCTGCCCCTTTTAAGGGAAATCTGACAACCTAAATAACTAATGTCAAATTCATGTTACAAATCCGGTTTTGGGCTGGAAAGGTTTGATTGGGGTGGTCAATGTCAACTTTGCTGGTCCAAACCGGACCGCAGAGTGGAGGATCCCCCCGTGCGCAAAACGCTCCTCACCATCCTCTTCGCAGGTTCCCTCGTCATGGCGGTGAGCCCGGCCACGGCCTCGGCCGCCGCCACCCTCGCGCCCACCGGCGACTACATCGTCGTGCTGCGAGACGGAGCCGATCCCTCGGCCGTCGCCAACACCCAGGCGCGGTCCAAGGGCGCCACCCTCAAGAACGTCTACAGTCACGCGCTGCGCGGCTACTCGGCGAGGATGACCGCCGCCGCTGCGGCAGACCTCGCCCGCGACCCGCAGGTGCAGTTCGTACAGCCCGACGGCGTGGTGTCGATCGACGCCCAGACGCTCCCCACGGGAGTCAACCGGGCCGATGCCGAGCTCAGCCCCACCGCCGCCATCAACGGCGTGGACACGCGCGTCAACGTCGACGTCGCGATCATCGACACCGGTATCCAGCTCACCCACCCCGACCTGAACGTCTACACGGCGGGTGCCAAGAACTGCAACAACGGCACCAGCGCGAATGACGGCAACGGCCACGGGACGCACGTGGCGGGCACGATCGGCGCGCTCGACAACACCAGCACCGTCGTCGGGGTGGCGCCCGGTGCCCGGCTGTGGCCGGTGCGCGTGCTGAACGCCAGCGGCAGCGGCAGCTGGTCGCAGGTGATCTGCGGCATCGACTACGTCACCGCCCACGCCTCCGAGATCGAGGTCGCGAACATGAGCCTCGGGGGCCTCGGAGCCGACGACGGCAACTGCGGCAACACCAACGCTGACGCCATGCACCGCGCTATTTGCGCCGCCGTCGCGGCGGGCGTGACGTTCGTGGTGGCGGCCGGCAACGAGACCGACAACGCGGCCAACCACGTCCCGGCCGCCTATGACGAGGTCGTCACGGTCAGCGCGCTCGCGGACTTCAACGGGCTTCCCGGTGGCGGGGCGGCGGCCACCTGCCGCAGTGACGTCGACGACACGCTCGCCGACTTCTCGAACTACGGCGCCGACGTGGACCTCATCGCTCCCGGGGTGTGCATCCTGTCCACCTGGACGGGCAGCGGCACCAACACCATCTCGGGCACCTCGATGGCCAGCCCGCACGTCGCGGGCGGAGCGGCCCTCTACAAGGCCACGCACCCGACGGCGACCCCGGCGGCGGTGAAGGCCGCGCTCCAGGCGGCGGGCACCACCAACTGGAACAACGCCGGCGACCCCGATGGCATCAAGGAGAAGCTGCTCAACGTCTCCACCTTCTGATAGCTGAGCCGGGGACCCATGGGCGCCGGTGCCCATGGGTCCCCTTCACGTGGTCAGTCCGCCCGCCGCGAGGCCGCCGAGGTCCCGTTCACGTGGTCAGTTCGCCCGCCGCGAGGCCGCCAGGGTCCTTCTCACCGGTCGCGAGGCCGCCGAGGTCCCGTTCACGTGGTGAGCTCGCCGGACGTGAGACCGTCGAGGTTGCGGTCGCTGAAGTCGGCGCGGCGGCCCGCCTCGCGTCCGCTGTCGTACCCGTCGCGGTCGAGCGCGGTGGCGCGGGCCGGCCTGAGGCCGGGGAAGCGGCGGTCGAACTCGGCCCGCACCAGGGTCGTGCGGTCCAGGAGCACGAGCTCCGCTCCCGTGCCCGCGACCTGCTCGGCCACCTCGGCCACCCGGTCGCGCAGCTTGGCGGAGACGCCGGAGCCGAAGCCGACGTAGAAGGCCCGGCGGAAGTCGGCGGCGGCGCGGGCGCGCTGGTCCTTGGCCGTCACCGCGTCCAGTTCGGACGCGGTGAACCGGCGGAGAGCGGGTCTGACCTGGTTCTCCATCTGCAGGCTGATGGAGGGCAGGAGCACGCGCAGGCTGTCAAGGACGGCCTCGGGCCCGACGACCGTCATGGTGACGTGCCTGGCGCCGCGGATGCCTCGGCCCTTGACGCCGGTCCAGCGTTGCGCGCCCTTGCATCCGAGCGCGTCGCAGACGAGGTGGAGGGCCCAGCAGCGTTCCCGGGCGTGCCCGCCGCGGTTCGACACCTCGAACTCGATGCCGTCGATGGTCTCCGCGCGGCCGGCGGATCCTCGTCTGACGGCGGACGCGTCCAGGCCGTGCCTGAGCATCAGGGCCGCCGCGTGCGCGGAGGCGAGCGCGGCCTCCTCCTCGCCGGTGTTGGGGTGCTCCGCCAGGTCCAGCAGCCGCCTGACCCGTTCCATGACCCTGGCCCTGGACGGCCCGGCGGTGCCGGTCAGCGCGCACTCCCCGACGCCACGGACGACGCGGACTGTGCCCCCATGCGTTCTCGCCCCCTCCGACGACCTGGCGGGCCACCAACCTAGCCCACGTCCTGGTGGGCGGCCCGTGCCGGGAATCGTCACGCCGCTATCGCGGATTCGTCGTGGTTCCGTCACTGGTTGTCCTGTTTTTGCAGCTACTGAGCACAATGCGTGATTGGCGAGGGTCGTCGTGGGTAGCCGTTCATTGGAAACGGTGACCGAGCAGACGGTGGTGAAGAGATGGCATCGATGGTGGACCGTATCAAGGAGTACCTGCGCAGCCCGAAGGCTCAGGAGCGGGTCGAGAAGGCGAAGACGATGGCCCGCGATCCGAACAACCAGCGCAAGCTGCGCGAGTACATGGACAAGTGGCGTGGGCGTAAGACGCACAGATAGTCACAGGCAGCACAGCCCAGGGCGTTCCCGTGCGGGGGACGTCCCGAGGACTCAGCCGGTTGCCGGGGGTCCAGGACGTACGCGAGCGTCCTGGACGTCCGCTCAGGCGTCCCGGTCCGTACGGCCTCGGGCCGCCCGGCGCCGGTGTGGACGAACGGTGATCGTGATGGGGGACGCCGTGACCCGCACCACGGGGCGAGCGCCGGGCGGAATCGGGGAGCGACCTGGGGTGTCGGGCGGGTGGTGAGACCTGGCAGGCTTGCCGGTGACACCGGAACGTGGATCTCCCCCCGACCCCCGTGGAGGCTGACCTTGCAGGGACCTCTCAGTGACATCGTCGTCCTAGATCTGTCCCGAGCTCTGGCCGGGCCGCACGGAGCGCAGATGCTCGGCGACCTGGGCGCCACGGTGATCAAGGTGGAACACCCCGACGGCGGGGACGAGTCGCGTGGCTGGGGCCCGCCCTTCGTCGGCCCCTCGGGCGATATCTCCACGTACTTCCTGTCGGCCAATCGCAACAAGCGTTCCCTCACGCTCGATCTCAAGTCCGAGGAGGGCACCGAGCTCCTCACCCGGCTGATCAGGCAGAGCGACGTGCTCGTCGAGAACTTCCGTACCGGCGTACTCGACCGGCTGGGCTTCCCGGTGGAGCGACTCCACGAGCTCAACCCGCGCCTGGTGATCCTGTCCATCACTGGCTTCGGCCACGACGGCCCCGAGGGCGGCCGTCCCGGGTACGACCAGATCGCGCAGGGCGAGGCCGGCCTGATGAGCCTCACCGGCCCGTCGCCCGCCGAGCCGTACCGCGTCGGCGCCTCGATCGCCGACCTGCTCGCGGGCATCCACGGCGCCTACGGCGTGCTGGCCGCGCTGTACGAGCGGGAGCGCACCGGCAGGGGGAAGGTCGTGCGCACGTCACTGCTCGCCTCGGTCGTGGGCGTGCATTCCTACCACGGGACGGCGTGGACGGTCGGCGGCAAGGTGCCGGGGGCGGGTGGCAACCACCACGCCTCCATCGCGCCGTACGGGGCGTTCCGCTGCGCCGACGGGATGATCCAGATCGCGGTCGCCAACGACGTGCAGTGGCGCAAGCTCGCCGCGCTCCTCGGCATCGACCCGGCCACCCCGAAGTACGCCGTCAACAGGGAGAGGTTCACGCACCGCGACGAGCTGATCGCCGACATCGAGAAGGCGCTGGCCTCCCATGACCGGGCCCACTGGCTGGCCGCGCTCGCCGGCGAGGGCATCCCGGCGGGAGCCATCCGCACGCTGGACGAGGTCTACGCCTGGGACCAGACCCGCTCGCAGGACCTCGTCGTCACGGTCGACCATCCAGAGCTCGGCGTCATCGAGCTGCCGGGCTCGCCGCTCAGGTTCGACGGCGAGCCGCCCGCCGAGCACCTCGCCCCGCCCGCGCTCGGCCAGGACAACCAGGCCGTGCTCGACTGGCTGGCGAAGCGGGAAGCGTGATCCGGCCGGTGATGAGGTCACTGCCGAACACCTGGACGCGGAAGGCCGGGTGCACAGGGAACGGCGGAGGGAGCCGATGAGCCCGAGCCGGCCGGACGCCAACACCCTCATCCGCACCGTCCTTGACCCCGGTTCCTGGAAGCCGTGGGACGAGCCGACCGCGGACCCCGCGCCGCCCGGCTCCCCGTACGCCGAGGAACTGGCCTTCGCGCGCGCGAAGACCGGGTACGACGAGTCGGTGGTGACCGGGGAGGGGCTGCTCGGCGGGCGCCGTGTGGCGGTCATGGCCTGCGAGTTCTCCTTCCTCGCCGGGTCGATCGGGGTGGCCGCCGCCGAGCGGCTGGTACGCGCCGCCGAGCGGGCGACGGCCGAGGGGCTGCCGCTGCTCGCCGCCCCGGCCTCGGGCGGCACCCGGATGCAGGAGGGCGCGCTCGCCTTCGTCCAGATGATCAAGATCAGTGCCGCCGTCTCGGCCCACCGGGCCGCCGGCCTGCCGTACATCGTCTATCTCCGCCACCCCACGACCGGCGGGGTGTTCGCGTCGTGGGGGTCGCTCGGGCACGTCACCGCCGCCGAGCCGGGCGCGCTGATCGGCTTCCTCGGCCCGAGGGTCTTCGAGTCCCTGTACGGATATCCCTTCCCGCAGGACGTGCAGGTCGCGGAGAACCTTTTCAAGCACGGCCTCGTCGACGCCGTGGTGTCGGCCGAGAACGCCCGCGCGATCGCGATCCGTGCCCTGTCGGTCCTCTGCGCGCCCAAGGAGATCGGGGAGCGCGGGGAGGGGCTCACGCCGGGGCCGGAGCCCGAGGAGCGGGCCGTCGCCGTGGAGGCCTGGGAGGCGATCAGCCGGTCCCGGCGCGACGACCGGCCCGGGGTGCGGGCCCTGCTCAAGCTGGGCGCCTCCGACGTCACCCCGCTGAACGGCACGGGCGTGGGCGAGAACGACCCCGGCCTGCTGCTCGCCCTCGCCAGGTTCGGCACGGCTCCCGCCGTCGTGCTCGGCCAGGACCGGCGCCAGCAGAGCGCGGGCCGCCATCTCGGCCCCGCCGGGCTACGGGTGGCCCGCCGGGGCATGCACCTGGCCTCTGAGCTGGGCCTGCCGCTGGTCACCGTGATCGACACGGCGGGGGCGGCGCTGTCGAAGGCGGCGGAGGAGGGCGGGCTGGCCGCCGAGATCGCCCGTTCCCTCGCCGACCTCGTGATGCTGGACGCGCCCACCGTCTGCCTCCTCCTCGGGGAGGGAGCGGGCGGGGCCGCCCTGGCCCTGCTGCCCGCCGACCGGGTGCTCTGCGCCCAGCACGGCTGGCTGTCCCCGCTCCCGCCCGAGGGCGCGTCGGCGATCCTGTACCGCACCATCGACTTCGCCCCCGAGATCGCCAAGACCCAGAGAGTGCGGGCGACGGACCTCAAGCGGGACGGCATCGTCGACCGCATCATCCCCGAGCTACCCGACGCCGCCTACGAGCCCGAGGCCTTCTGCGAGCGGGTGGCCAGGACCCTCGAATACGAGATCATCGGCCTGATGCGACGCCCGCCCGAAGACCGCCTGACCACCCGCCTCGCCCGCTACCGTCACCTCGGTGTCACAGGCTGACCAGGCCGGAAGAGAGCCAGACGATTATTCGGAAGGAGCTGTTGACGTGACTTCCGCCGTCACGCCTCCGTACAGGTGCATTACCGGTCCCACGGGCGTCACCCGTGTTGAGCTCAAGGGCCTCTCGCTGCCGCCGTGGCAGCCGTTCGACCGCTTCGAGCAGGTGGCGGTGCCGTTCGGCCACCAGGAAGGCCTGCTGCCGCTGACCTCGGGGGGAGGCGGCTCGGGCCTGCGCAGCCGCACGATCCGTAGGTGCCGTATCCGGTTGCGGGTCAGGTTGCAGACGGTCGATCAGAGGTACGGCACGGCCGCGGCGTCATCGCCTAGTCGCGCCTGTCTCAGATGCAGGCGCGCGGAGGCCTCCTGCACGATGTCCTCCGGGTCGTCCGCGCCGAGCAGCCCGGCCAGCACCGCGCGGGGAAGATCTCGGCGAAGGCGGGTCGCTTGCGGAAAGGATTTGAGCTTCGGTCACCGAAAGCTCCGGAGGAAGCCCGGTCTTTTAGGGCCGGGAGAAATCCGGACCCCGTCAGGGCCGTCCCGGCGGAGCCGGGACGGCCTGGAGTGCCAAGCATTCATGGCCTTCTCGTTTCGCTGAGGAATCTGTGTGCCGTGCAGCAAAATACGAACATGCATACGGCATACAAGGTGCGGGTCTACCCCACCCCCGAACAAGCTGCGGTGCTGAACCGCACGTTCGGGTGCGTGCGCCTGGTGTGGAACCGTGTCCTTGCGTGGCGGCAGGCCCGCTACCAAGCCGGCGGGGCCAAGACGTCCTACGCGCACACCGACCGGTACCTGACCGAGCTGAAGCGCGACCCGCAGTTCGCGTTCCTGTTCGATGCCTCCTGCGTGCCGTTGCAGCAGACGTTGCGGCACCAGTACACGGCGTTTGTGAACTTCTTCGCCGGACGCGCCCGCTACCCCCGTTTCAAGTCCCGGCACGGCAGACAGTCGGCCACCTACACCCGGTCGGCGTTCCGCTGGAAGGACGGGCGGCTGCACCTGGCCAAGATGGACTCGCCGGTCGAGTTCGTATGGTCCTGGCCCGGCATCGACCTCGCCACGCTGGCCCCCTCGACGGTGACCGTCTCCCGCGAGGCGGACGGCCGCTGGTACGCCTCCTTCACCATCCAGACCGCCGTCGAGCCCGAGCGGGCCCCGGCCACCGGTTCGGCTGTCGGCGTCGACCTGGGTGTCAAGGACTTCGCCGTCCTGTCCACTGGCGAGAAGATCGCCAACCCGCGCCACCTGGAACGCAGAGCGAGGAATCTGGCCCGTTACCAGCGGCGCATGGCTCGCAAGCGGCGCGGCAGCGCCAACCGGGCCAAGGCCAAAGCGAAGGTCGCCGGGAGGAAGTCAAACTCCAGAGACACTCGCGCCCTGGGTCGGTTGACAGGGGATCGGAATCCGCTCGACGCGGATGGAGTGCACCTCGTCGTGCGGCACGACCACTTCGTACGCCCCGTGGTCGACCATCCAGTAGCCGAGAGCCTCGGCCTTGAGGCCGCTGTGGCCGGTGTAGGCGATGTGCAGCCCGTCGTCGTCCTCGTCGAGCACCACGCAGGGCTCCCCGCCGAACGCGCCCACCGTGCGAAGCAGGACGAGCCACTCGAGGTCGCCGCGCCGGACCTGCCGCCGCCAGTAGCTCCCGACCTGGGCGAACCCCTCCCTGGAGTCCTCGCTGAACAGGATGACGTCGTCGGGGCCCGGCCCGAGGGCGGCGGCGTAGGTCTGCTCGTGCTGGTGGGCGATGAAGCCCAGGCCCACGGGTTCGATGTCGCTCATGCCGCGCGCCGCCAGGTGAGCCCGTCGTACTCGGCGAACCGCCGCTGACCGCGCGTGGTCACGTGCTGGATCTCCGCTCCCGCCGGGATGGGCATCGGGGTGGTGTGGAACTGGGGGACGACGTGCTGGCGGGAGGTGGTGAACCCGTTGCCCGCGAAGGGCGGCGAATCGTTCCAATCTCCGCCCATATGGGGGCCGTAGGGGACGACGTAGTTGTCGGTGTCGCGCACCTGCCACCGGAGAATGTACAGCTCGGGGACCGAGGGCGTGAGCTCTGAGCCCTCGAAGGAGAGGTCGAGCGCCGAGACGATCTGCTCCGGGCTGGTCAGCCGTGAGCAGTCCTGGACGCGGTAGACGTAGCCGGAGATGATCGTGCGCTGGCCCGCGAGATAGGGCACCAGCAGGCGAGGCGGAATGACCTTTTGCATCTGAGTACTTCGTGCCGGCTCGCTCACATCCCGCATTTTACGATTCCCGCACCTCGGCGTTCGGCATGGCGCGATAAATATCTTGGCGCCGGTGCTCCAGGGAGGGAAGCGTGGCGCGTACGCGCTCGGTCTCGGCCGGGTCGATCTCGACGACCTGGATCGCGCCCGCGGGGCCCAGATCGGCACGAACCACTCCAATCGGGTCGACGAGCATGCTCCTGCCGATCCCGAAGCCGTCCCTGGCCTCGGGGTTCGGCGCCTGCCCGACGGCGACCGTCCACATGGTGTTCTCGATGGCACGCGCCCTGACCAGCGTGGCCCAGTGCTCTTCCTTCATCGGGCCCGTGCCCCACGCGGCGATCACGGCAACAACCTGTAGGGGTTGTTGCGGCAGCGTCCACTACATGTAGGATCCTGATCGTT
>NZ_JBFBIK010000025.1:0-76001 GCF_040685555.1 Sphaerisporangium sp. NPDC088356 | reverse complement strand
ACCGCGAGCTGGTCAGTCAGGGCTTCACCTCGAACCTGTACCGGCGTACGCGCGTCGCCGGGGACGCGGTCCGGCTCGCCCGCCGCTTCCGCAAGTTCGAAGACATGATCCTCCGCTTCGTGACCCACCCCGATCTGGTGGCCTTCACCAACAACGAAGCCGAGCGCACAATCCGCCCGGTGAAGATGCAAATGCGCAGCTCAGGGGGATGTTGGCGGACCTTGAAAGGTCTCGCGGACTTCGCTTTGGTCCACTCCTACCTATCCACCGCAGCCAAATGGGGCATCGACAAACTCGACGCCCTCAAGCAGTTGTTCACTACCGGACGCCCATGGCTCCCTCCAGCGCTCACACCATCCACGGCCACATGACCACGGTCGATCGCTCTATCGGGCTGCCTCAGGCTGAATAGCTACGAGTAATCCTCTAGATCGCGTTGTGCGGCTCATATTCACTTCCGGGTGTGAGCCGTTTCGCTGTTGGGTGTGGTCGAGTCGTTGATCTACCGCGACCCGGACGGAATCACCGTTCCATGGCGTTCCCGCACCCCTTCATTACGAGTTAAGGGACGATTGTCCAGGACCGTCCACAGCGGTCTTCCGGGCCCGATCGGACAGGCTCTGCGAGGTCTCTCAGTCCATGGTCGTCCAGGGCCGTCCAGACCTAGTTAGCATCCGCGTTAGCAAGGTCACGCAGATGATGTCGGGTCAGGTCTCCAGCTGAGCGTTTTCACCCGGTCGCGTACCACCGCGGCGCCCAGCAAGCGGTCATGAAGAACCCGGCCATCAGGATCGAGGAGCATCCACAGCCCGCCCGCGAGGAGACACCACAACCCGACGTCGGGGACGAAGGCGAGCAGGGGGAAGACCAGCGCGCGAAGCGCGGTCCTGCCCGCGCCCAGCCGTCCGCCCGTCCTGGCGGCGATGACCCGAACACCCGGCAGCCGCTTGCCGAGCGTCCGCCCCCACAGGGCGTGCTGCACCCAGAAATAGAGGAACAGCCCGGCCAGGATGGCCAGTCCCGCGGGCTTCACGCTGCTCCGGAACACGTACGCGTCGGCCCACTCCAGAAGTCCGGCTCCCACGCGGACCTTGAAGTTGATGTCGATCAAGAGCCAGGCCGCCCCCACGACAGCGCTGAAGACCGTAACAACGATCAAATAGTCGACCAGGGCCGCCACTGGCCGACGCCACACCATCCCGGCCTGTGACTCGCCCGGCTCGTCCCCAGTGACGGACCGCATCGCCCGCGACGCGGCGAACACCAGCGCCGCGGCCACCAGGAGACAAAGCTGGGTGATCCCCCATCCACCGACCGCCCCTCTGAACCAGCCGGCGCTGAACAGCGGGATCGTCCCATCGCAACTTCTCCGATAGCTGTACAACGAGGCGAGAGGTTCGATGACCGCGACCAGGACGAGGAGCCCCCCGCCAGCTTGCGTTTATTTCGTTGGTTGCGGATACTGCGAAGAGGAGGTGCTGTGATGGCAGACGTGCAGGCCAAGCGGGTGCAACCTGGGATCATCGACGCCGAGATAGCCGGTCGCGCCGTGCGTCGGATCAAGGACTACCTCATGCGGTATCCCGAGCAGTCGACCATTCAGGTCGCCGGCGAGCATGGAGGCGAGGATCCATTGATCTTGCCTCGCGAAGCCGTGAGTCTGCTCGCCTTCATCCTCGCCCAGGCGGCTGAAGGACGTGGAGTAACGGTCATACCCTCTCAGGCTGAGCTGACGACACAGCAGGCAGCGGACATGCTGAACGTCTCGCGGCCCTATCTGATCAAGCTTCTGGAGGCAGGAGAGATCCCCTTCCGCTTGATCGGTAAGCATCGGCGTATCACGTACGAGGATCTCCAGGAGTACAAACGTCGCGATGACGCCGGGCGACGTGCGGCTGCCGATCGACTTGCTGCACTAGGCCAAGAGTTGGGCATCTGAGCATGGGCTTCGTGGTGGTCTACGACGCGAACGTGCTCTATGGCAACACTCTGCGCGACCTGCTCATCCGTCTGGCTATGACAGGACGACTCCAGGCCAAATGGACCGACAGGATCCTCGACGAGATGCAGCGCAACCTAGCTGCCAATCGTCCTGACATCCCGGAAGAGAAGCTGGGCAAGCTCCGTCTCCTTATGAACTCGGCTGTCCGGGATTGCCTGATCGAGGGGTACGAGCCGCTGATCGAAGGGCTGAAACTTCCCGACCCAGATGACCGGCACGTGCTGGCTGCGGCGATCAAGGTGAGGGCGCAGATCATCGTCACGTCCAACCTCAGGGACTTTCCTCCAGAGCACTTGGCGTCCTGGGACATTGAGGCGAAGTCTCCCGATGACTTCGTACTGGACCAGATCGACCTTGATGGACGAGTCGTCTGGGCCTGCGTGCAGCAGATCGCCGACTCACGCATCAGCCCGCCGGAGACTGTGGATGATGTGCTTGACGCTTTGGAGAAAGCAGGTCTCGTTGAGTCGGTCGCTGCTCTTCGAGCCGGCTAGCCGGTCGCCGTGGCACCGAGACTGTGGCGAGCACGATTTATTGCCTCAACCGAACTGCTATCACCAGCAGTACCTATCTAAGGTGCCGAATGGGTATTGCGGTATCGGCGGCACCAACGTCAAGCTAGGTGACCCGTCCGAGTGGGCCGCCTGCCAGACGGGCCTGGTCCCGGCCGAGGAGTAGCTTTACAGCTCTCGCTGGACGGCTCGCGCTCAACCCCTGGGCGTGAACCGTCCTGCTGTCCGGCCGCCGTTGCCCCGTCCTCGACGCGCCCCTGATCCTGTCGTACCCCGACGGGACCGAGATGGCCGACCTAGGGCTCGGCTGCTTGAGGTGCTGAGCGGAAGTTCTGGCAGACTCCCGGCGTCGTCTCCACCGCTGCCGGGAAACAGGGCGGCTACACCTCGAACCCGCTTACTGCTGGAGGCCTGAGGCGGGCGGCGCTCTCGATCGATAGTCATGGATCTCTCTGGATCGCTCATGTCAGAACGTGTTCTGATATACCTTGATGGTGTGAGCACCAGCAGCGCCGACGCAGTGACTTTTTCTGACTTGTCGAGAAATCCCCGAGCGGTCGCCGAGCGCGCGGCACGCCTGGGACGCGTGCGTGTCACCCATCGGGATGCTCCAGACTTCTACTTGACGGCAGCGGACCGTGCGGAGGAGCGCGAACAGACGCTCACCACCGCCTCCCGGCTGTTTCTTGCCCTGATCAAGCATGATCCCACTGCGAGTGCGCTGGTCATAGCCATGCCGGAGGTCTTCCCTTGGGTTCGCCACCTGACTTCGGATGAACTGCGTGCCTTCACTCTGGAACTGGTCGAGGCGCTCTCCGATGCGGCCGAGCTGGAGGTCGATGCCACCACGCAGGAGGTCATCGCCGGCTGGCGAGCCACTGCGAGGATCAAGGCCGACCCTGCACACTACGCCGAGGCTCGCAAGCCCACGAGCGGCGACTTCGGGCCGGTGCAGGTTTCGGCATGAGCCCGAAGCGTGGAGATCGGGTTACGGTGCCACCGCCGGATGGCGAGTGGGATGTCCGGTTCGGTACCGGCGAAGCGGTCAGGGGCTGGGAGGAGCTGTGCCGTCATGCCTTGGCCAATACGCGCCGGTGCTTCGAGGTGCTGCGGGTTGATCCCCGTTCACGCTCCAGCCACGACCGTCAGCATCGCCTACGCGGCGATCTCGCGACTCATCGTCACAACGGCAAGGAGTTGGAGCAGTGGGAATTCGAGGTCACCAGCGGCGGGCGCGTCCGCTATGCCATCGATGATGTCACTCGCACTATCTGGGTGATCTATGCATCGCCTCGGCACCCCAAAGACACCGAATAGCCGACTATTGCTCCGCGAAGCGGAGTGCTACCACCAGCAGTTTCTTTTCAAGGTGCTGAGCGGCTACTGCAGCATCGGCGGCACGGGCGTGAGCTGCCCGATCGGCCTGGCGCCCGCCGGCGAGTGAACCGGGAGGTCTCCGTGCTGTTCGCGATGCTCTAATTAGCTACGTCCTTGTTGTCGATCGACAACGACATGGCGGAGTGTGCGACCGGCTACGTAGGTCATTTGTCTACACATGGCCGGTCGTCTAGGTCAGTCGTCGAAGACCCGCTCCCACAGCAGCCCATCCCGCCAGCTCCCGTCGAGAAAGATCGAGGAGTGCGCGACGCCGTACGGGCTGAACCCATTGCGGCGCAGCACCCGCTGCGACGGCAGATTCTCCAGATTGGTGGACGCCTCGGCGCGGTGCAACCCGAGCTCGTCCGTCATCACCCGGAGTACAAGCCCGACGGCGTGCCCGGCGTGCCCTTGATTCTGGGCGACGCTGGCGATCCAGTAACCGACGGAGCCGCGGCGCAGGTGCGGCTGCGGCAGAATGCCTCCGACGGTGATCTGCCCGATCACCTGGTCGTCGGCGAGCACCACGCCCGGCCAGACCTCGCCGGCCCGGTATCCGCCAGCAGGCCGTCGATCCGCTCCGCCTGGCCCTCTGGGGTGAAGAAGTCGGCCGGCTGCTCGGGTTCCCACGGCCGGAAAGCCTCGAAGTCCCGCATCCGATGCGCGGCTATCGGGGCGGCGTCGGTGGGCTCGATCAGGCGGACCCTGGTGCTGCTACGCATGGCTGATCCTCGTCGCGGCGCGTCGAATGAGACGACGAGCCTACGCGAGGGCGCCCACCCGGCCGCACCGTACGCCCGCCGGAGGACCGAGCCGATCGCGCTCTCGTGTTCTCGATACGCACGTCACACCGAAGCCGACAATGCTCACCGACACCGAGCGCCCTGCTGGCCGAGCGGCTGGATCGAGTCGGCGACGGCCCGACCACCCCCCGTGAGACCGCGATCAGGCGCCGCCCATAGGTTGACCGCGTCCGCGAGCGGGTATCCGCGCGCTGCCAGAGTGGTCGTGGTGAGAGGCGAGTGTGCGCGGTCGATCACTGGGGAGCGTGGGTGTTCAGTCCGCTATGGCGTCGAGATAGACCCAGGCGCCCTCATACCGGGCGAACCGGCTCTGCTCGCGCAGCACTCCGGGCTTTCCGCGGAAGGTGTAGTTGGCACGGAAGGTGACGGTGCCGGTGGTGTGGAAGGGGCTCCCCTCGGAGACGTGCTCGATCTCCAAGCCGATCCAGCGCAAGCCCCGCTCGAAGTCGACGCGTCCCGGCCGGGTGGTGGGGTGCCAGGTACGGAGCAGGTAGGCCTCGTCCTTGACCGCGAACGCGGCGAACCGCGAGCGCATGAGCGCCTCCGCCGTCGGCGCGGCGTGCCCGGCATGAAACCGGCCGCAGCACTCGCTGTAGGCGGCGGGCAGGGCGCAGGGGCAGGGCTCCGCGCCGGTGCGCGGCGACGTGCTACGGGGGCGGGAAGTGCCTTTCACCCTGCGAGGCTACCGGTTTCCGATGCGATCGACGCGGTGGTGGCGCCACCCGCCTAACTCCACCACGCCCGGTCGCCATTGACGCCCATACACGCTCGTCGGTGCCGCACTGCTTGTTGGCGAGAGTGGGGGCGGTTGCCGGAACTCGCGGCCCCTCGTGCTGTGACGCTCGATGCCGCGAAGCCATCGACGTGCCAGCAGACCGTGTCGGACGGCTCGGCTTGTGCGGCGGCCGAGACGCGGCTTCGGCTGCCGGATGAGACGTACGAGCAGATCAAGCAGATCGCCGGTGATGACGCCCAGAGCGTCAACTCCGCGATGGTGGTCGCCATCGAGAGTGTCGGTGACGACGCTTGTCCAGATCTGTGGGAGAAGGCTGCTGCGCTGATGCGGAGCATTCTGATCGGGCATCCGCCAGTGGGTTGATCTCCGTTCACGCTCTAGCCGCAACCGTCAGCATCGCCCATGCGGCGATCTCGCGAACTCTTCCCGGGATCTGCCGGGACGGGTCCCGTCACAATGGCGGGCATGACGTCACATGCCCGGCCCTCCACCCTCGATCCGGTCCTTAAGCATCGAATCGCCGACGTCACGCTCACCGTCACGGCGGACGGTGCGCTGTTCGCCGGACGGGAGGTGGTCGTCGCACAGCGGGACCACCGTTTCCTGTTCGGCTGCACAGGTGGCGACCTCGTCCCGCCGAGGGGGGACGGAGGGGGCTCGCCCGACGATCCCGCCGTCCCCGAGGACGAACGGCTCGCCGGCCGCTTCCTCGGCCTGTTCAACTTCACCACGCTGCCCTTCTACTGGGGCCGGTTCGAGCCCGAGCGTGGCGGGCCGGAGACCGAGCGCATGCTGAAGCTCGCGCACTGGTTCCGGGACCGGGGGTTCTTGGTGAAGGGCCACCCGCTGGCCTGGCACACCGTGAGCGCCGACTGGCTGATGGGCCTGCCGAACGCCGAGATCGCCCGCGAGCAGGTGGCACGGATCAAGCGCGAGATGACCGACTTCGCCGGGGTCATCGATATGTGGGACGTCATCAACGAGGTCGTCATCATGCCGATCTTCGACAAGTACGACAACGGCGTCACCCGCATCTGCCGGGAGATGGGCCGCATCCCGATGATCAGGATGGTCTTCGAGGCGGCACGGGAGGCCGGCCCGACGGCGACGCTGCTGCTGAACGACTTCGACATGTCGGCCGCGTACGAGTGCCTGATCGAGGGTGTCCTCGAGGCGGGCATCCGGATCGACGCGCTCGGGCTGCAGAGCCACATGCACCAGGGCTACTGGGGGGAGGAGAAAACCCTCTCCGTCATCGACCGCTTCGCCCGGTACGGGCTGCCCATCCACTTCACCGAGACGACGATCGTGTCCGGGCACCTCATGCCGGAGGAGATCGTCGACCTGAACGACTACCAGATCCCCGAATGGCCGTCGACGCCGGAGGGCGAGGCCCGGCAGGCCGACGAGATCTCCCGCCACTACCGGACGCTGCTGTCGCACGCGGCCGTGGAGGCGTCCACCTACTGGGGCTTCCAGGACGGCGGCTGGCTCGGCGCCCCGGGCGGCTTCGTCCGTGCCGACGGCACGCCGAAGCCGGCGTACGACGCGCTGCACTCGCTGATCAAGGGCGAGTGGTGGCTCTCGCCCACGACGCTGGTTACCGACGACGGTGGCCGCGTCCGGTTCAGCGGGTTCCTCGGCGACTACGAGGTGTCCGCGGCCGGAAGGTCGGCGACCTTCACACTGGACGCGGCGGGCGAGGTCGCAGCCGAGCTCAGCGGAATGTGCGCCGGTAAGTGTGAGGACTGACACCTGTGACCCGCTTGAAGCGGTCAAGGAAAGCGGTGGGGGAGGCGAAACGGACCTGGGTGCCGATGCGTTCGACGGTGTGGTCGGTGGTTTCCAGCAGGTGCTGGGCTTGGTGGATGCGGGCTCTCGCGTCACGGTGGCCGCCAGCGAGCCCGGCTGCGTTGACGACGGTCACGCTGGATTTCGCGGCACCCTCGGCACAGGAGCCGGACGACACCCCCACCCCTGACTTGCGTCCGGTCAGCCTGTCCGCTGGAGCAGGAGGGTGACGAAGCCCAGGATTCCCCGGTAGCCGTGCAGCCACATGTCGCGGTGCTCCAAGGCGGCCGCTCTGGCCGCGTCGGCGTCCGGGCCAGGGTTCTCGTTGGCCCAGCGCAGGAGCGTCCCCGTCCAGGACCACTCGTATTCGTCCCATTCGGACAGGTCGCTGGTGTACCCGTAGACCGTGTCGAAACCGGCGGACTCGGCGGCGGCGACGGTACCCGGTAGGTCGAGGAACTCCGACGGCTCGGCGCCCAGCCGTGTGAGCGCCTCCGGCGTCGGCTCGCGCTCCCAGAACCCTTCGCCGATCAGCGCCAGCCCGTTCGGCCGCAGGTAGCGCCGTACGTGGCCGACGGTGGGGCCGAGTCCGCCGAACGCGTGCGTCGCCCCGACGCAGACCACGAGGTCGTACTGCTCGGCCACAGGAAAGTCGACGGCCGACCTCTCGTGTAGCCGGATGCGCTCCCAGACGCCCTGGATCTCCGCGTTCGCCTCGGCCGCCTTGAGCGCGTCGATGGAGATGTCGACGCCATCGGCGGTCGCGTCCTCGTAGAGCGCCAGCGCACGCAGCGTCCAGGCCGCCTCACCGCAGCCAAGATCGAGGATTCTCGCCCCCTCGGGCAGCCGGGCCCGGCGCAGCAGGCGGGTCACGTGCGCGCCGGAGACGGGCGCGGCGATGGGATGGTCTCGATGGGCGAGATGGCTGATGAACTGGCGTTGCATGGAACCAATCTGTCCTATCTCCACAGGCCACACCAGCCGTTGAACCGCACCGCCGGAACCTGCCACCAGCAATGGCGGCAGTCGCCGGTGTCAGCGTTTTACGGCTCGCAGGACCACGAACTTGGGGTCGCTCGCGGCGACCTCGCAGTTGCCGAAGAGCCGGCGCAGCTTCACGTGGTAGCCGAGGTGCCGGTTGGCGACCACCCACAGCTCGCCGTCGCGGCGTAGTGCGGCGCGTGACCCGTTGAACATGCGCCAGGCCGTCGCGTCGGTCCTCGCGCGGTGCGTGTGGAACGGGGGGTTGGTCAGCACCAGGTCCACCGTCCCTGCCGGTACACCGGACATGCCGTCGGCCGCCAGGAACGTTGCCCTGGTGCCCCCATCCACATTGGCCCGGAATGTGGCCTCCGCCGAAGCCAGCGCCTGGTAGGACTCGTCGATGAACGTCACGTCGGCTTCGCTGTCGGCCAGGGCCGCGGCGAGCCCGATCACGCCGTTGCCGCAGCCCAGGTCCACGACGTGCTCGCGGCCATGCAGCGGTGGGAGGTTCTGCAGGAAGAAGCGGGTGCCGATGTCGAGGCGGTCGGCGCAGAAGGTGCCCGCGTGGTTGGTGACGGTCAGGCCGGAGACCGCTCCGATGCCGGCGGGCAGCGCGTAGCTTCGCGGCCACGGGCTGGCGGTCCGTGAGAGCCGAGGGTCCGGTGAGCAGAAGATGAGCCGTGCCTTCTTCGCCGCCAGTGACGTCTTGGTCGGCCCGAGGATTCGTTCGAACAGCTTCAGCGTCGAGGTGTGGATCTCGGTGACCATACCCGCGCCGACGACCACGGTGCCCGCGTGCACGTGGGGTGCGAGACGGTGCAGTTGGTCCTCAAGAAGGGCGAGGCTCTTGGGCACCCGGATCAGCAACACATCGATCCGGGGCGGCGGCGTGTCCATGGTCGTGGAGAGCCGCGCCGCGTCTTCGGCGACCCCGTTGCGGCTCAGGTTCGCCCGGGTCGCCTCCTGGGTGAGGTAGGAGTCGGTGACCTGCACGGGACGGTGATCGGCGATCGCGGTGACCAGAGCACCCCACCGGTCGCCGAGCACGACCACGGTGCCCGACAGGTCGGCCGGTTCGCCGTCGATTCCTTCGAGGTGCCGCAGCAGGTACTCGTCGGCGGCGTCCCAGGCGCGAAGCGGGTCACGGGGATCTTGGGGGAAGCGGGTGAGGTCGAACTCACCTCTCGACGTCGTCAAACGGTTCATCGTGACTCAGGCTAGCGAGTCGCGCGATCGGGGCCGAACTCATCCTCAGCGAGGCACCCGAAGCCGCCCATCACGCGAAGTAGGGTCGGCCGGCCTGACAGGACCGGCCGCCGGCCACGAGGCCTCACATCTGAGGAGCTCAGTTCCTACAAAGCGGCATATGTCCCGACGCGCCTCCGGGCACCGGGTGACCGCGTCCGCTGAGCGGTTGGATGCTCCCACCCGATCGGTCATGCTCGACATCGCGATCGACGGCCGGGCCGTCCCGTCGCGCTCGGCCAAGCAGCGGGTTCTGCCGGCCGTTCTGATCAGCAGCGCCAACGCCCCCGTCGCCGGCCAGCGGCTCATCGACGCCCTGTGCGACGACCCGCCGTCCTCGGCACCGGCATTCGGGCGACAACCACCGCGATAATCCAGGCGATCGAGCCGGGAGAAAGGAGTGAACCGTCGGGAACGCCCCGCATCGAAGTGCTCAAATTAGGGTCGATGGCCAGCACATGCTCCGAGAATCGCGGCGCTGCGCGTACGTTGTGATCGATGAAGGATCAGCACGCTGGGAACGCATGGCCGGGACGTCGCCACCAGACGGGGAGGAGGACGATGCCCGTCGATGAGCACTCCTCGGGCGGCAGGTCGCGGGGGAGGTTGCTGGTCGCCTCGCTGGTCGGCCTGGCCGTCTCGATCTCCGGGTGCGCCGGCTCGGAGGGCGCCGTTTCGTCGGCCGCTCCCCGCCAGACCGTGACACGGCCGCAGCCAGGGCAGTCGGCTACGCCGTCGGCGAAGGAGCCCTCCCGTCAGGCGCCGGCCCTGCCCTCCCCGGGCGCGGCCATCCCCAAGGACCCGTCGCGGCTGGCCGATTCCCTGACCAGTACGGTGGCGCGGCTTCGACAGGCCACGGACGACTGGGTGCGCAAGGGGGACCCCTCCGAGGGGCACGCCCCCGAGCCGGTGGTGCTGCTGGCTCTGCACCAGCAGCGCATCTACCGCTACCTGGCCCGCGATCCGAAGGCCGCTTCCCGTACCTACGCCAGGCTGCCCAAGGCCCTGGCCAAGGACGCGGAAGACAACGTGACGGCCATCCGGAACCTACTGTCCCTCGCCCGGCCCATCAGCGGATCGGCGAAGTTCCGCGTCCAGCCTCCCGAGCCCGCCGATACCCTGCTCGGCCACTTCCGGCGGGCCGAGCGGCGGTTCGGCGTCGAGTGGGAGGTGCTGGCCGCGGTGATGTTCGTCGAGACCAAGTTCGGCCGCGTGAGGTCACCGAGCTACACGGGCGCCCTCGGACCCATGCAGTTCATGCCGGGGACGTGGCAGGCCTACGGGATGGGCGGTGACGTCCAGGACACCAGGGATGCCCTGCTCGCGGCGGCCAACTACCTGCACGCGTCGGGTGCCCCGCGCGACTACCGGCGCGCGCTGTACGCCTACAACCACTCCCAGGCGTACGTCGACGCGGTGCTGCTGCACGCGCGCCAGATGAAGCGGGACATCAGGAACTACTACGGCTACTACAACTGGCAGGTGTACGTCGTGACCACCCATGGCGACCGCCGCCTCACCGGCCCCGACCGATGACTGGGCCGCGGACCGCCTAGGAGAACCTCATAGAGGGGGCTGAATGGTGATCGCCTCCGGTAATGTCGCGTCCGTCTTGCGGCCTATGGAGGGGAAATGCGCAAGGTGCAACCGCTTCGTACCGGCGATCCTCGGCGCCTGGGGGAGTACCGGCTCGTCGGGCTGCTCGGAGAAGGCGGCCAGGGCGCGGTGTACCAGGGCGAGGACTCGAACGGGGAACCCGTGGCGGTCAAGCTGCTCCACGCCCGGTTCAGCGGGGACGCCAGAGCGCGCGACCGATTCGCAGCGGAACTGGCCCACGCGCGACGGGTCGCGGCGTTCTGCACGGCCCGGGTGCTGGATGCGGATGTGGAGGGTGACTCGTCGTCGCCGCGTGCCTTGCCAAGGACCCGGCTCTGCGCCCCACCGCACGGAACATCCTGCTGCGTCTGCTCGGCGGCCAGGAGGCTTCCGCGACGGCGGAGACGCTCCTCACCGAGGGCGCCCGGACCTCGTCTCCCGCGTTCCTGCCGGCCACGCTGGTAATGCCGACCGACCTCACGGCGGGCGGTCACGAGCCACACCGGAAAGGCCGTCGGGCGATGGCGCGCGCGGTCGCGGTCGCGGCCCTGTTACTTGGTGCGGTGACGGTTCTTTCATGGGCGAAGGTCGGTGTTCTGCAGCGGAAGATTCCTCTCGGCAACGTGGAAGTAGCCGGGCTGGCCACCATCTGGGGCGTCCTCACGCTCGTCATGGCAGTGGCCGCGTTGGCCGTCGCGATCACCGATGAGTTCACCCAGCGCCTGTCCGCCGCGTGGGCGGCCATCCCCGGTGGTATCGCCATCATGTCGATCATCGCTTTCCAGATCCGTCAGGGGGACTTGCACAGCAAGCACCCCAACTTCGGAATGCTGACGGTCGATGATCTGCGCGGCCTCGAGATGAGTTTCCGTATCTCCCTTGCCTATGGGTGGTACATCGCGCTCACGATGTCCATTGCCCTTGCGGTGTTGGCCCTGATCGCTCTGCTGCTCCGCGGAGGTGCCAAGTCATCGGCCGATATCGGGATGGAACCACCTGGACGTCTAGGAACACCGGGCGCTTGAGCGGGAACGGCGCTCGCCCCTGGGCATCGGTCATCTTCCAGTAGATGCGGCAGTTCGGGGGCCCACACAGGCACCGGGATGTCCACGGTCCGGCCGGGCGCCGTCGGTGGAATGCTCGCCGTCTTGGGTGATCGGCGGGGCCCGGTGTTGACGCGCGCCAGACGCCTGCCCTCCCAGTGCATCGTCCCGGTCTTGTGAAGCCTCCACACCTTCCTGGATGACGAGCCCTGCCGTACTTTCGAGCCGTCCGGGTACGTCGTGTCACCAGCGAATTCGGCGCCTCAAAAGATCTTGAAAAAAGATTCGGCCTACTTGTCGAATCCGCGTGGCCTCGTTCGAAGCGTAGTCAAAGGGCCGAGAGCAACCCGGGAATCAGCCCCGACACTCGCTAGGAGAAGGCCATGACCCGGCAGATGACCAGGACCGCGAACCCGGTGACCTGCGACCCGCGGACGAGCGTCACCAAGTCGCTCCTGGGCTACGGCGTCATCGCCGGACCGGTGTACATCGTGGTGTCCCTCGCCCAGGCGCTCACCCGGGACGGTTTCGACCTCGCCCGCCACCAGTGGAGCATGCTCGCCAACGGCGAGCTCGGCTGGATACAGATCACCAACTTCTTCGTAGCCGGGCTGATGACCCTCGCCTGTGCGGTCGGCCTGCACCGGGCGCTCCCCCCTGGGCGCGGCGCGATCTGGGCCAATCTCAGCTTCATCACCGGAATTGTGATCATCTGGACCTGGCTCTCGGCCCTGTCGCTCCACCTCTGCCGGCACACCACGCCCGAGCAGGCCTAACCCCACCCGACCACACCATTCAAGACACGAGATCGAGGTAAAGCCACGATGCGATACATGGTCGTGCTCAAGGTCACCAACCAGCCCACCACCCCGCCTTCCGCCGAGTTGATGGAAGCCATCGTCAAGCTGGGGGAGGAGGCCACGAAGGCCGGCGCCCTGCTCGACAACGCGGGGCTGGCCCCGAGCGCCCAAGGCGCGCGCGTCGAGCTCACCGCAGGAAAGCTGAGCATCACGGACGGCCCGTTCGCCGAGGCCAAGGAGCTGATCAGCTACGCCCTCTACCAGGTCCGGTCGAAGGAGGAGGCCGTCGAGTGGACCTCCCGCTTCCTGAAGATCCACCGCGACCACTGGGAGGGCTGGGAGGGCGAGGCCGACGTGCTGCGCGTCTTCGGGCCCGAGGATTTCGCCGCCCCCGCGTAACCCGCCGTCAGCGGTGCCCCGTCGCACCGCCGCCACCGTGCCCCCGGCCAGGGATCCTGGCCGGGGCCGCGCGCGTTCCCGGCACCTTCGCCCTCTCGCGCGCACATCCGGGACGAAAGGTGCCGCAGGCGGCGACGGGGTGCTTGGATCGGGTGTCATGACGGTTGGCGATCCGCATCGGGTGGTGGAGGCGGTCTGGCGGATCGAGTCCGCCCGGGTGGTCGCCGGACTTGCCCGGATTGTGAACGACGTCGGCCTGGCCGAGGAGCTCGCGCAGGATGCCCTCGTCATCGCGCTGGAGCAGTGGCCGGAGTCGGGCGTGCCGGACAATCCCGGCGCATGGCTCATGCTCACCGCCAAGCACCGGGCGGTCGACCTGCTGCGGCGCAGGACCCGGTACGAGCGGAAGCTCGAAGAGGTCGGCCGGGACATGGAGATCCGCCAGGAGTCGGCCGAGGCGGAGCTGGACGAGGCCCTCGACGACCACATCGGCGACGACATGCTGCGCCTGCTGTTCACGGCCTGCCACCCCGTCCTGCCGACCGAGGGACGCCTGGCACTCACCCTCCGCTTGCTCGGCGGCCTGACGACGGAGGAGATCGCGCGAGCCTTCCTCGTGCCCGACGCGACCATCGGCCAGCGGATCTTCCGCGCCAAACGCACCCTGGCCGACAAACAGGTACGGATCGAGATGCCCGCGCCGGCCGAGCTGGCCGAACGGCTCTCGTCGGTTCTTGAGGTCATCTATCTCATCTTCAACGAGGGCTACTCGGCGACCGCCGGTGACGACTGGATGCGCCCGTCGCTCTGCGAGGAGGCGCTGCGCCTGGGCCGGATCCTGGCGGGCCTCATGCCGCGGGAAGCCGAGGTGCACGGCCTCGTCGCTCTGATGGAGATCCAGGCCTCCCGCGCCCCCGCGAGGACCGGCCCGGGCGGCGAACCCGTACTCCTCCTCGACCAGGACCGAGGCCTGTGGGACCGGCTGCTCATCCGCCGAGGGCTGCAAGCCCTTGACCGGGCAGAGGCGCTCGGCAGGCTCGGCCCGTACGGCCTGCAGGCCGCGATCGCCGCCTGCCACGCCCGCGCGCTGTCCGCCGAGGACACCGACTGGGAGCGGATGGCGGCCCTCTACCGGGTGCTCGCCCACGTCGCCCCCTCCCCCGTCGTGGAGCTGAACCGCGCGGTCGCGGTGAGCATGGCGTACGGTCCAGCGCGGGGCCTTGAGATCGTGGACGGGCTGGTGGCCGAGCGCGCACTCAAGGACTACCCGCAGCTGCCCGCGGTGCGGGGCGACCTCCTCGCGAAGCTCGGCCGCCTCGACGAGGCGCGCGAGGAGTTCGGACGGGCGGCCGCGCTCACCCGCAACGAGCGCGAGCGAACCCTCTTCCTCACCCGCGCCGCCACCCACGCATAAGCGCCCGCCCTCGCGGGCCCCTGGTCACGCGGCAAGGGTGTCGATGGAGAGTTCCCAGAGGCGGGTGGCCGCCTCGGGGTCGAGGGCGTACGCGGCGACGCCGCTGCGGGTGCCCGGCTGGTTCGGCCCCGCCTCGCCGCAGTCCTCGAAGTACCGGCCGCCGATGCCTTCGAGCAGAGGAGACGTGGCGACCAGCACGGAGGTGGCGGCGCCCTGCTCGGGCGTCTTCCACGTGAACGACCCGGCGCCCGTCTGGCTGCGCATCCGCTGCAGGTCTTCTTCGGTGATGTGTCGCTGCAGGTTGGTGCGGATGCCGCCGGGCATCAGCGAGTTGACGGTGATGCCGTCGTTCGCCCAGCGCCTGGTCGCCTCGACGGCGAACAGGACGTTGGCCGTCTTGGACTGCCCGTACGCGGACCACGGCTCGTAGGCGCGCTCCAGGAAGTGGATGTCCTCGAACACGATCGGCGAGCGCAGGTGCGCGCTGGAACTGACCGACACGACACGCGCGCCGCCGGCCGCCGCGAGTGCCTGGTGGAGTCCCGTGGTGAGGCCGAAGTGGCCGAGGTGGTTGGTGGCGAACTGCAGTTCCCAGCCCTCGGGCGTGCGCGTCTCTGGCGAGGCCATCACGCCGGCGTTGTTGACGAGGATGTGCAGCGGGCCGTCCCAGGCGGTGACGAAGGCCGCCACGGACGCCCGGTCGGCGAGGTCGAGCGATGCGACGAGGACCTGCTTGTTGCCGGTGGTCGCGATGATGTCGTTCGCGGTGCGCTCACCCGCGTCGAGGTCGCGGACGGCCAGCGTGACCTCCGCGCCCGCTCCGGCGAGGGCCCGCGCGGTCTCGATGCCGATGCCGGAGGCCCCGCCGGTCACGATGGCGCGGCGGCCGGTGAGATCGATGCCGTCGACGACCTCGGCGGCTGTGGACTGGGCGCCGAACGGCGTGGTGATGGTCATGATATTTCCCCGTCTGGTTTGGCCACCCAAATCGAGCGGCCAGCCGGTACGCTGTCAAACGGAGGAACCTCCGCTACGTTAAGCACTCTAAATGGAGCAGCCTCCGTTTAGCAAGCCGAGGCCCGAAGTGGGACAGTTGACGTTGAACACGGACGAAGGAGGAGGAGTCGTGCCGGCCACCGGGCCCCGACCGCTGCGCGCCGACGCGCGGCGCAACCGCGATCGTCTGCTCGACGTCGCCGTGCTCGCGTTCTCCAAGGACGGGCCGGACGTCACGCTCGACGCGATCGCGAAGGCCGCGGGTGTCGGCATCGGCACGCTGTACCGCCACTTCCCGAGTCGCGAGGCGCTCATCGAGGCGGCGTACCGCAACGAGCTCACGAGGCTGTGCGACGCCGCGGCGGAGCTTCTGCGCACCATGCCGCCCGACGAGGCGACACGCACCTGGATGGATCACTTCGTCGATTACATGACGACCAAGCGCGGCATGGCCGACGCGTTGCGCGCGGTCATCGCCTCCGGCGGCAACCCGTACGAGCAGAGCCGTGACCGGCTGGTCGCCGCGATCTCGATGCTGCTCCAGGCAGGCGCGGCGGCCGGGACCGTACGGTCGGACACCGAACCGGGCGATGTGCTGGCGAGCCTCGGTGGGGTGTCGCTCGCCGCCGGCGAACCCGCCCAGCGCGACCAGGCTCGCCGCCTGCTCGACCTGCTGATGGACGGTCTGCGCTACCGGGCCGCCACGCGCTGAGGCCGAGGCTTCAGGGCACCTCGATGAAGCCGTACTTCTCCAGTTGCCTGCTCCTGCCCTGACTGAGGTGGTGAGCAAGGGCTAGATCTGTTTGGCCGGATTGCCCTGCCATCGCGCGTGGGGGGCGAGCTCCTCGCCCTTCATCAGGAAGGAGTCGGGGTCGAGGACGGCGCCGTCGCCCATCCGGGCGCCGTAGTGCACGAGGGCCCTGGTGCCGACGCTGCAGCCTTCCCCGATCACGATGTGGTCGGACTTGAACGTGCCGTCCTCCAGCGAGTGCGCCTGGATCAGGCTCCCCTCCGCCAGCGTCGAGTCGCTGCCGAGGGTGACCAGCGTCTTCTCCGGCATGTAGCCGCCGTCGTCGAACACCCTTCGTCCCAGCCTCACGCCCAGCAGCCGCCAGAACAGGTTCTTGAACGGGGTGCCGTTGAGCACGTCCAGATGTGTCGTCACGCTGAGCTTCCAGTAACGCTCCTGCCACCAGTAATACGGCTGGTAGATCGAGCAGAACCTCGGCTCCAGCCTCCCGAACCCGATGGCGACGCGTTCGGCCAGCACGAAGTAGCCGGTGGTGAACACCAGGGTGAGGACGATGTCCGCGGCGATGACCGCCGTGCCGAAGAGGTCGTACAGGCTGAAGGCCAGCAGGGACAGTAAGATGACGCCGAACACGTAGATCCACCGCACGAGCAGGTACAGCGCCATGGTCACGAGGTTGTGCCTGTTCTTGGCCGCGAGGCGGCGGCGGAACTCCTCCCCGGTCTTCAGATGGTCGAAGCCGCTGTCGCGCTGCACCGAGCGCGGGATCTCGAAGCACGGCGAGCCCAGCAGCCCGACGTCCTGCCGCAGGTGACCGTCGATGGGGATCATGACCTTCGTCGCGAGGAGGCAGTTGTCGCCGGCGCGGCTCTGCGGCGGGTAGGCGACGTTGTTCCCGACGAACGTTCGCGCGCCGACCGACGTGCGTGACACGCGGAACGACGTGCTGGAGTAGTCCGCGTTCATGATCGACAACCCGTCGGAGACCATCGTGCCGCTGCCGACGGAGGTCAGGTACGGCGTCTCGTGCTTGAGCTCCAGGCCGAAGTTCGACCCCGTCTGCTCGACCGTGGACAGCCTGTATCCGACGGCGCGGAGAAAGTGGACGACGTACGAGCTGTCGCCGAAGAGGTACATGAAGAACGGCACGTTGGTGATCCGCGTGATCGCTCGCATCGCCCCGTACCGGAAGCCGTACAAGGGATAGACCTCGCCCGGCGTGAGCGCGAGGTTCAGCAGGCGGGGAACGGTGGCCACCAGGGCGAGCCCGGCCAGGATGGCGCCGAAGAACAGCACGCCCGAGGTGACCAATGCGTCCCGGTACAGCTGCCCGCCCGCCGGTGGCGCGGATCCGGGGGCGCCTGTGAGCGCGGCGAGGCTCGGCACCTGGGTGCCGAGCAGGTACGTGCCGCCGATCACGAGCGGGACGTACACGAGCAGCGCGCTCAGCAGTTGCACGGCGCCGAACCTGGCCCTGCGCCAGGTGCCGCAGGCGGCGGGTTCGATCGCCCGGTAGTCGGTGGTGGTGTGCTGTGCCGGGGACCCGTGCCAGCGCCCGCCGTCCGGAACGGATTGGGACGACTGGAGAGACGAGGAGTGCCCGAGCTGGGCCCCGTCGCCGAGCGTGGCGCCGATGTCGATCACCGTCGCCTCGCCGACGAACGCGTCCTTTCCGAGGGTGATCGGCCCCGTCTCGATCACGCCCGCACGGGCCCGGTAGCAGGGGAAGTACGAGTCCTTACGGATGACCGTGCCGCCGCCGATCGCGAGCAGATCGGTGCACACGGGAACGTTCTTGGACAGGATGACGACGCCGGGACCGATCCTGGCCCCCAGCGCCCTGAGATACAGCACGTAGAGCGGGGAACCGGCGAAGAGCGCCATCGGATTTCGCCTGACGAGCGTCTTCACGGTCCAGAACCGCAGGTAGGCCAGGCTCCAGATGGGTATCTCCCCGGGTTTCCAGCGGCCGACGAGCGCCCATTTCGCCACGATCGGGATGGTGCACAGCGCGATGAAGATCGCGCCGCCGGACACCAGTGACCGCAGGTAGAGGTCCACGGGACCGGTGGCCCCCGAGATCCATCGGTAGGCGCCCACCAGCACAGAAGCGGCGAGGTAGGCGTAGCCGAGGAACAGCAGGAGTTGCAGG
The DNA here is from genome assembly GCF_040685555.1 of Sphaerisporangium sp. NPDC088356. Lineage (NCBI taxonomy): Bacteria > Bacillati > Actinomycetota > Actinomycetes > Streptosporangiales > Streptosporangiaceae > Sphaerisporangium > Sphaerisporangium sp. NPDC088356. The sequence continues at coordinate 57,400 of NZ_JBFBIK010000025.1, read as the reverse complement.
GCTCCGCACAGGAGATAGCGCGCCGTGCTCGCCGCGGGTCTCGATTCCGGGACCGGCGGCTCGGCGGCGGGCGCCGCGTCCGCGAGGGCCGCGGCGAGGCTTCTGACCGTGGGGTGCAGGTAGACGTCCTTCATCGACACCGGCGCGAGGTCCGCCCGCTCCCTTACGCGGGCGCAGAAGCGTGCCATCAGCAGCGAGTTCGCCCCCAGCTCGTCGAAGAAGTGGCTGTCGACAGACACCTGTTCGAGGCACACGACATCGGCCAGCGTGCCGGCCAGAACGCTCTCGGCGGCGGTCGACGGGGCGACGTAGGCCTGCCTGGTGGACAGGCAACGAGGGCCCTTCGGCGGCGGGAGGTTCTTGCGGTCGGCCTTGTTGCTCAGCAGCATCGGGATGTCGGGAAGCTGCTCCACGTAGGCGGGGACCATGTAGCCGGGAAGGCGCCCGCGCAGCCGCCGGTAGATGTCCTCCTGGCCGAGGCCGGGGGTGTCCTCGCGGGGACTGTAGTAGGCGACCAGCTCGACGACCCCGGGCTCGGGCTCGTAGGTGTCGACCACGGCCTGCGCGACCCCGGGCACCTGGAGCAGGACCGACTCGATCTCGGCCAGTTCGATGCGGTATCCGTTGATCTGGACCTGGGTGTCGATACGGCCGTGGTACTCGATCTCGCCGTCGTCGTTGACCCGGCCGAGGTCTCCGGTCCGGTAGATCCGGCCCGACGGGTTGTCGGGCAGCCCGAGGAAGTCCGGGATGAAGGCCCGTTCTGTGAGATCGCCGCGGTTGACGTACCCGCCGGCCAGGCCGATCCCGGCGATGCCGATCTCGCCCAGCTCACCGGGGGGTAGCACCCGTGCCTTGGCCGGATCGAGGATCACGACGGAGTAGGTCGGCAGCGGGACGCCGAGGGTCACCGGCTCGCCCGGGTGGAGCACCTTCCAGGTGGCGGTGACGGTGGCCTCCGTCGGGCCGTACACGTTGAGGAACCTGCGGCCGGGCCGGTGCCAGCGGCGTACGAGGTCGGGCGGGCAGGCCTCCCCGGAGACCAGCAGGAAGCGAAGGTCCGGAAGGTCCTGGTCGAGGGTCGCCAGCAGGGTCGGGACGCAGCACAGCGCGGTGACCCGGCCCGCCCGGAGGAACTCCCACAGCTCCCGGCCGAGCAGCGTGACGCCCGGCGGTCGCGGGACCAGGGTCGCCCCGGACAGCAGGGGCACCCAGATCTCCTCGACCGAGAAGTCGAAGGCGATGGTCATGCCCTGGTAGACCCGATCGCCCGCCCGCATCTCGTACGCCCCGGCCGCGACGCGGACGAAGTTGCAGATGCCGGCGTGCTGGATCGCCACGCCCTTGGGCCTGCCCGTCGAGCCCGACGTGTAGATGATGTAGCAGAGCTCGTCGACCGGCTTGCCTCGCTCGTCGTCCGTGAGGCGCCGGTCGTCCTCGGCGGCGACCGGGATCTCCGCTTCGTCGAGGAAGAGGATCTCGGCGTCGACGTGCTCGACGCGGCCCCGCAGGTGCGACAGGGAGAGCACCATCCGCACCCCGGCGTCCTGGACGATGTACGCCAGCCGGTCGGCGGGGAAACCGGCGTCCATCGGCACGTACGCCGCGTTGATCTTGAGGACGGCCAGCATGCCGGCATAGGAGTGCACGGCGTGATCGAACAGCAGGGCGATCCGGTCCCCCGGCCGGGCGCCTCGCTTCAGCAGATATCGGGCGAGCCGGTTCGCCCGCGCGTCCAGCTCGTCGTAGGTGAGCACGACGTCGCCCGCGTCCACCGCCCGCCGGTCGCCGAGGCCGGCGGCCCGCAGCCGGTCGCACTGCTCCTCGAACAGCGACTCGAGCCTGTCCCCGCCCCCTGGCCAGGCCGAATGCGGGCTCTTCGCGCCGATCAGGATCTGATCGCCCGGCCTCGGATCGGAGCGCTGAACGTCCTGGACGTCGGCCTGTCTGGTCATGCTGCCTCCATCAACCACCACAGATGCCCTGGTGCCGGACCGGCTCAGGCCGCCACCAGGCAGCGCTCGTCGATGGCGTCGACGAGGATGGAACACGCGGTGTCGACGACGTCGGCGCTCACGTTCAGCGGAGGGAGGATCCGCAGGACGCAGTCGTCACGCCCGCCGAGCTCGATGATCAGCCCTCGGCGCAGCGCGGCGGCCTGTACCTCGTGCGCCAGCTCGGTGGCCGGGCTCCCGTCGAGCGGATCGGCGAGCTCGACTCCCCACATCAGGCCGAGGCCGCGCACCTCGCGCACCCACGGGTTCTTCGGCAGCATGGCGAGCCGGTCGGCGATCTGCTCGCCGCGCTCCCGGACGTTGGCCAGCACGTCGTCGCGCCGCATGATGCGCACGGCCTCGGCTCCGGCGGCGAACGCCAGCTGGTTACCCCGGAAGGTCCCGATGTGCGCGCCCGGTGCCCAGACGTCCAGCCGCTGGTCGTACATGATGATCGCGACCGGGAGGCCGATGCCGCTCAGGGCCTTGGACGCGACGATCACATCGGGTTCGATGTCGTACTGCTCGAAGGCGAACCAGGTACCCGTACGCCCGCATCCGGTCTGCACCTCGTCCACGATGAGCGGGATGTCGAGCTCGCGGGTCAGAGCGCGCACCCGCTGGACGAACTCCTTGCGGGCCGGGATCACCCCGCCTTCGCCCTGCACCATCTCCAGGATCACCGCGGCCGGCAGCGGGATGCCGCCGTTCTTGTCGTGCAGCGACTGTTCGAGGTGTCCGGCGCAGTTGGTGCCGCACGTCTCGGGCATGAGGCCGAGCGGGCAGCGGGTGCAGTACGAGTAGGGGAAGAAGTGGATCCCCGGGACACCGTTTCGTACGGGCTGCTTCTGCCGTACGAGCCCGCTGAGGGCCATCGCCGCGTGGCCGCTGCCGTGGAACCCGCCCTGGAAGGCGATGACGTCTCCCCGGCCGGTCGCGATCTTGCAGAGCTTGATCGCGGCATCGACGGCGTCACCTCCCGAGGGCCCGCAAAAATGGATCTTCATGCTGTCGCGCAGGCCCGGGGGCAGCATGGACAGCTGTGCCTCGGTGAACGCGTCCTTGGCCGGCGTCGGGAAGTCGAGGCCATGCGTGAGGCGGTTGAGCTGTCCGGTCACGGCTCGTACCAGTTCGGGGTGGTTGTGCCCGAGCGACAGGACCCCCGCGCCGGTCAGGAAGTCGATGAAGGTGTTGCCGTCGAGGTCGCGCAGGAAGCTGCCGGATGCGTCGGCGATGGCCAGGGGAAGGCGGCGCGGGTAGGTCCGCGCGTTCGACTCCCGCTGAGCCTGCCGGGCGAGCAGTTCCGCGGAGCGCGGGCCTGGAAGATCACTCTCAACATAGGGATAGGGCAACGTGGTGGATTTGGCGCTGCGATCGGCCAGAGTCATCGGGCTCTCCTCTCAAGGCGGCCGACGTGCTGGATCCTTTCAAGGGGTGCGTGCGTCTCAAATCTCCTAACTCACCCATCACAGACTAGCCACACGTATATCGCTGATATCGGTCGGACTGCCAGAAACAACGCCTTCTGTGATCCTCCGCGAATCATGGCCTCGGTCTACGGATACGGTTCCACGAGCGGTACCCGTACAAACACCCCAACGCTACTCATGTCCGTCTAAGCTTCGCGGACTTCCCGTTTCAGGAGGAACTCCAAAAAGTGTTTTGTCCGGACGTGATCGTTCTTCGCCGATCGATGTCGGGGTCGGTGACCTGGTGGTATGGTGCCCGTCCGGTCGCTGATCATGGGAGTGGCCGTCGGCGACATCCGGCTCATCGGGCGTGTCGGCTCGGGGTATAAATCGGGATTTGTCGCGAAATATTAAGACATGCTGGCCTGGCTTATCGGCGGGCCGATCCGCCCTAAGGATCATGTGAATCGGCAAGGCCCTCTATTATTACCATTCCCTGGCAATCGGAAGGCTTCGCATTTAAGCAGTGAGACGTGATGACCCGCAGCAGGGGAAGCGATTCGGATTATGTCAGCGAATCGCCAATAAGATCGCTATGAAAAGGGCAATACCCCGGCGCGCCCGCCAGCGGCGCCGGGGCTCTAAGGCGGCAAAAGGTCAGGCCGGGTCCTCATCGGACGTCGTGCTCGCAGCCGAGTCGGACGCCGTGCTCGCGGCCGAGCCGGGCGCGGCCTTGTCGAGCACCGCCGCCCAGGCGAGGCTGATCCGGTCGGCCAGGTCGGTGATCTCCGGCATGTTCCCGATCTCGGCGGGAGCGACGTCCGGAAACTCCCCGCGAAGGTACGTGCCGAGCGCGATCAGGCCCAGCTCCCAGCCGGCGCCGAGGCCCCACAGGCCCTTCTCGGGATCGTTGAGGAGCAAGCCGGTGATCTTGCCGAACGAGGAGTGTTCGAGCTCCAGCTCGGTGCCGTCGCCGCTGGGCGACAGCCGCAGCTCGACCTGGTCCTCCGGAAGGTCGCCCGCCTCCCCGTACACCCAGGTGACCGTGAGGCGCCGGGGCGGTTCGCAGCGCAGGATCCTGCCGCCGGCGTTGCCTTCGAAGCTGAACGTGCCGCCCTGCCGGAGGTCGCCGGAGGGCTTCATGAAGAAGCGGCTCAGCCGGTCGGGGTCGGTGCAGGCGTCCCAGACGTCCTCGACCTCGGCGTCGTAGCGCCGTCGCATCAGGATGGTCCGCGTCTCGCCCCCGTCGCGGTGCCGGCTGCCGAGCTCGCGCTCGGTGCCCGAGATCGGGTCGTCCTTGCCGAACACGTCGGTCATGTGCCGTGGTGCCTTTCGTCGCGGTGGAGCGCCGGGCGGGCCGTCAGCCGAGCTGGGTCAGGCTGATGAGGTTGCCGCAGGTGTCGTCGAACACCGCCTGGGTCACCGGGCCCATCTCCGTCGGCTCCATGGTGAAGACCACGCCGAGCGCCTTCATCCGCTCGAACTCGGCGTGGATGTCGTCGGTGGCGAACGAGGTGGCGGGGATCCCGGACTCGAAGAGCGCCTGCTGGTAGGTCGTGGCGATCGGGTTGCCGTTCGGCTCAAGGAGCAGCTCGATGCCTTCGGGCCCGGCGGGGGAGGTCACGGTGAGCCAGCGGTCCTCTCCGACCGGGACGTCATGCTTCATCGCGAAGCCGAGGATGTCGGTGTAGAACGCGAGGGCCTTGGCCTGGTCGTCGACGAACACGCTGGTCAATGCGATTTTGATCATGAGGTCTCCTGCTCTGGGTCGAGGGGGTTGTCCGGTGACGCGCTCGCCAGATCCTTCGCGCGACGGTCGCGCCGCCCCCGCGCGAGCTCGGTGCCGAGGGCGTCCAGCCCCTGGCTCCAGAACCGCCGGTAGCGCTCCAGCCACACGTCGATCTCCCGAAGGGGCGCAGGGTCCACGGCGTACAGGCGTCTGGCGCCCTCGGCCCTGACCGTCGCGAACCCGTTCTCGCGGAGCACCCGAAGGTGCTGCGACACCCCGGGCTGGGAGATACCGAACTCCTCCTGGACGATCTCGCCGACCTCGCCGGCCGACCGCTCGCCGTCGGCGAGCAGCTCAAGGATCCGGCGCCGGACCGGGTCCCCGAGGACGTCGAACGCGTGCACGCGGGCCAGCATGGCAGTTGCCGCTTATATAAGTCAAACCTTAAAGATCGTCAGCGTTTGACGCAGGTGTAGGTCCCATAGATGGACTGGCCGTAGGCGGCGTCGACGATCTCGAAGCCCGCCGCCTCCAGCATGGGTTCGAGCAGCCACCGGAAGGTGCTGTATTCGGTGCGGAGGTGCTCCGCGTAGTCCTCGCGGGTGTATCCCTGCCGCGGATCGTCCACCGCGCCGTCGAGCCAGCGGTCGAGGACCTCGCCGGCCTCGGCCGGCCGGAAATCGAAGATCAGGTCGTGCAGGCGCAGGACGCCGCGCGGTCGCAGCATCCGGGCTACGCGGTCGAGCGCGACCGCCTTCCAGAAGTCGGGGAGCTGGTGGAGGGCATGGCGCGTGTAGACGGCGTCCGCCGGCGGGCCCGAGTGCTCGTACGACAGGAAGCCCGCCCGTACGACCTCGACGTTCGAGAGCCCGGCCTCGGCGGCGCGGTCGCGCAGGTGGTTCCCCATCGCCGGGGAGACGTCCACCGCCACCACGCGCCGGAAGCGGAGCGCGGCGGCCAGGGTGAACCGCCCTGTCCCGGCGCCGAGGTCCACGACGGTCGCCGTCTCGTCGACGCCGTGCTCGCCCAGCACGGCGAGGTCCCCGGTGGGGTCCGGGCTGCCCTGCTTGCGGTCGAACCCGGCGACGAAGCCGGGGTCGAGGTGCTCGGGTCCCGCGTAGGCCAGCTCGTCAAGAGCCCATTCCATCTTCATCGCCCGATCGTGGCACGCCCGCCCGGACGGTCGCACATGCTTTTCAGCTCGCTGCCCGCGCCGGCTGGGAGGACGGCCGGCACGCTGAGAGGTCAAGATGGAAGGGTGCGTGCTTCCCGGTTGATCTCGCTGGTGTTGCTGCTGCAGTCGCGGGACACGATGACGGCCGCCGAGCTGGCCCGCGAGCTGGAGGTCTCGGAGCGCACGGTCTCGCGTGACGTGCTGGCGCTCTCGGCCGCCGGAGTGCCGGTGTACGCCGACCGGGGGCGGCGCGGCGGCTACCGGCTGGTCGGCGGCTACCGTACACGGCTGACCGGGCTGAGCAGGGCCGAGGCGGAGGCGCTGTTCCTGTCCGGGCTGGCGGGGCCGATGAGGGACATGGGGCTGGCCGAGGCCGTGTCGTCCGCCCGGCTCAAGGTGCTCGCCGCCCTGCCGCCCGGCCTGCGGGACGCGTCGGCGCGTGCCGGGCAGCGGTTCCACCTCGACACCCCGGGATGGTTCGCCGACGCCGGCCCGCCGCCGCTCCTCGCCGATCTGGCGCGGGCGGTCTGGCAGGACCGGGTCGTCGAGCTCCGCTACCGGCGCGGCCGAGAGGTGACCCGGACGGTCCGCCCGTACGGGCTCGTGCTCAAGAACGGTGTCTGGTACCTCGTCGGGCAGGTGGGGGAGGACTACCGGACCTACCGGGTGGACCGGGTCGTCTCGGTCACGGTGCCCGGCGAGGGGTTCGTCCGGGACGAGGGGTTCGACCTGCTCGCGTTCTGGACGGCAGGGGTGGCCGAGTTCCTCGCCTCGCTGCTGGTCGAGCAGGTCACGCTGCGGGTGAGCCCCGATGGGCTGCGCGTGCTCAGGGCGACCGTCGAGCCGCCGGCGTCCCGGCAGGCCCTCGCCGCCGCGGGGGAGCCCGACGAGCGGGGCTGGGTGGTCACCCGCCTGCCCGTCGAGTCCCTGGAGGTGGCCTACGGCGTGCTGCTGCGGCTCGGCCCGGAGGCCGAGGTGCTGGACCCGCCGTCGCTCCGCGCCCGCCTGGAGGACGCCGCGCGGCGGCTGACGGCCCTGTACGGCACTGGTGGTCAGCGGTAACCGGTGACGTCGGCGGGCTTGCCTTCGTCCACCACCTCGGTGAGGTACCTCCAGGCGTCCGGACGGCTCCCGTCCACGTCGGTGAAGCCGTGGATCTGGGCGAGCTGCCCGCTGGACAGTGCCCGGCCGTTCCACCGGGCGACGTCGGGGTCGGCGGCGAGGGCCGCCACCGCCCGCCCGACGTAGGCGGGCGTCTCCGAGATCGCGAAGTGGGGGTCGCGCTCGGCCCCGTCCCGCCAGTTCGCCTCGGTGACCCCGTAGTGCTCCAGCATCAGCTCCGAGCGCAGCCACCCCGGGGTGAGCGCGACGGCCGTGCAGCCGTACGGCCGCAGCTCCTCGCCCTGGCCGAACGCCAGCCGGATCACCGAGGTCTTGGCGAGATCGTAGAAGGCCGACAGCCGGTAGTGCCTGTCGTTGTACTCGGGAACGCCGTCGGTGACCTCCACCAGCAGCCCGCCCGGCCGCCTGATCAGCAGCGGCAGCGCGTAGTGGTCGGTGATGAGGTGGGTGTCGATGGCCAGCCGGAGCAGGCGCAGCCCCGCGTCGAGGTTGTGCTCCCACAGCTTGGAGTGCCATTCGAAGAGCGACTCCGAGCCCCAGATGTTGTTCACCAGCACGTCGAGCCGGCCCTGCTCCCGGTCGATCCGCTCCGCCAGCGCCTTGACCTGGTCCTGTTCCAGGTGGTCGACCTGGATCGCGATCGCCGTCCCCCCGGCGGAGGTGATCAGCTCGGCGGTCTCCTCGATCGTCTCCGGGCGGTTCATCTCCGAACGCCGCTCGCGCGTGGTGCGCCCGGTGACGTACACCGTGGCGCCGGCCGCGCCCAGCTCCCTCGCGATCCCCCGCCCGGCGCCGCGCGTGGCCCCGGCGACCAGCGCGACCTTTCCCGTGAGTGGTCCCCTTGTGGATGTCATGGAGGAAATGCTGTCAGCGATACCAGACAGCCTGTGTCCGGTTTTTCCGCGCGTTTCGAGGCCCGCCGGCCAGCGGCAAGGTGGTCATCCGCATGCCAAACCTTTGCGGTCACCTGGGACGATCGGTGCGCTGGGGACGTCGGTTCCAAAACGGCCTGGGCATAGCCTGACTTATGTCGACTCGTGTGCCGCACGCTGATTCGGTACCCGGTGTCGATGTGAGGCATTGGTGAGCGGTATGGCATCGAGCACCTCGAAGCGACGGCGGGTGCGCAGGCTGCCTGCCGAGGTGACAAGCTTTGTCGGACGCCGGCAGGAAGTGGCCGACGTCAAGTCGCTGTTGTCCAGGTCCCGGCTGGTGACCCTCACCGGCGTCGGCGGGGTCGGGAAGACCAGGCTGGCCACCCGGGTCGCCGCCGAGGTGCAGCGGGCGTTCCCCGACGGCGTCTGGCTCGCCGAGCTGGCCGCTCTGGCCGATCCCGATCTGCTCGCCCACACCCTGACGGAAGTCCTCGGGATCGAGGAGACGTCCACGCGGTCCCCCGCGGAGTCGGTCAGCGAGTACCTGGGTGACAAGAAGGCGCTCATCCTCCTGGACAACTGCGAGCACCTGCTGCACGACTGCGCCCTCCTCGCCGAGGAGCTCCTCGCCTCCTCGCCGGAGCTGCGGATCATCGCCACCAGCAGGCAGCCGCTGCGGATCGGCGGCGAGCAGACGCTGGCCGTCCTTCCGCTGCCGGTCCCCGATTCGGCCACGGCCAGGCTGTCGACGGACGCGCTGGCGAAGGTCGACGCCGTACGGCTGTTCGTGGAGCGGGCCGAGGCCGTCCTGCCCGGGTTCTCGGTCACGGACGACAACAGGGACGCGGTCGAGCGGATCTGCCGGCGGCTGGACGGCATCCCGCTGGCCATCGAGCTCGCGGCCGTACGGCTTCGCGCGCTGTCGGTCCAGCAGCTGCTCGACTGGCTGGAAGACCGGTTCCGGCTGCTCACGGCGGGATCGCGAACGGTGTCGCCCCGCCACCAGACGTTGCGGGCCCTGATCGACTGGAGCTACGAGCTGTGCACCGAGCCCGAGCGGCTGTTGTGGGCCCGTACCTCGGTCTTCCGCGGCGGGCTGGACCTGGAGGCGGCCGAGGCCGTGTGCTCCGGCGACGGCATCGTCCGCGAGGACGTCATCGACCTGGTGATCGGGCTCGTGGAGAAGTCCGTGCTGGTCCGAGAGGAGCACCCGTCGGGGGTCCGTTACCGGTTGCTCGAGACCATCCGGCAGTACGGCAGGGACCGGCTGGGCGAGTCGGGCGACGAGGAGGCGCTGTGGCGGCGTCACCGCGTGTACTACCGGGAGCTGGCGTCCAAGGCCCGTGATCAGATCTTCACGCGCTCGCAGGTGGAATGGCTCGTCCGTTTAAGGCTGGAACACTGCAACCTTCGAGTCGCCCTGCGGTCCAGCTTCGACCACGGTGAGGCGGCGGAAGGCCTGCGCGCGGTCACCGACCTGCTGTACCACTGGAAGACCAGCCACCACGTCAACGAGGGCCGTCGCCTGTTCGGCCAGGGGCTGTCCCTGGTCACCCGGCCCTGCGAGCTGCGGGCACGGGCACTGTGCGGCGCCGGCTGGCTGGCGATCCTCGAGGGGGACATCCCCCCGGCCCTTGTGATGCTGGAGGAGAGCCAGACACTGGGGGAGCGGCTGAGGCTCCACTCGGTACTCGCCTATGTCGCCCTCTACTTGGGCATGGCGGGCATGTACCAGGGGGACATCGAGCCGGCGATCAAGCTGTTCGAGGAGGCGCTGGCCTCATTCCGGGCCGCGGGGGACGAGGTCGGGGATGTCATGGCGCTGACCAGGCTCTCCCTCGCCTACTCCTACGAAGGGGACTCCGAACGGGCCGTCGCCGCCGGCGAGGAGGCGCTCCGGGCCTGCGAAGCGCGGGGGGAGCGCTGGCACAGGGCCTACGCGATGATGGCCCTCGCGATCGAGAGGTGGCGTCAGGGGAACGCGGAGCCCGCCGCCTGCCTGGCGAAGGAGAGCCTGCGGTTCGACAGCTCGCTCCACGACTGGCAGGGCATGGGGATCAACCTGGAGGTCCTGGCCTGGATCGCCGCCGGCGTGGGCGACTTCGAGAGGGCGGCCCGGCTGTTCGGGGTCCTGCGGGGCGTCTGGCAGACGGTCGGCACGCCGATGGCCGGGTTCGGGCATCTGATCTACTACCGCGACGAATGCGGGCGCCGCGTGCACGAAGCCCTCGGCGACCCGGCGTACAAGGCCGCCATGCAGCGGGGCGCGAGGTTGTCCCTGGACGAGGCGCTCGCCTACGCGCTTGAGGACAGCGGGCTCCTCGCCCCCTGCGCCGACGGAGCCGTGCGGCCGTCGCCGCTCACCCGCAGGGAGACGGAGATCGCCCGGCTGGTCGCCCTGGGGCTGAGCAACAAGGAGATCGCCACGACGCTGGTGATCGCCCAGCGGACGGCGGAGGGCCACATCGAGCACATCCTGAGCAAGCTCGGCTTCCACTCCCGCGCGCAGGTCGCGGTCTGGGCCGCCGAGCAGAGCCGGGTCGGCGGCGAGGAGGGCGACGACGGCGGGCAGGACGGCTCACCGGGCCCGGGAGCCGCGAAGGCGGACAGGCCCGCGTCCGGCCGGAGGCAGCGCAATGCCGGGGCCGACCGATAGCGGCGATCCGGTCGACCCCGGCGTCACCGGGGGAGGGGGGCGGGCCCGAAGGCCCGGTAGGGGGGAGGTTCTCTCCCGTGCGGGATTCCGGTTCAGTACGGCAGGGTGCGGCCTGACGGAGTCCGCAGATCCTGGGCCTCGGAGGCGGTACGTCTCCGAGGCTTGCTGACCTGGATGCGCCGCGTGGCGTTGGGTCGCTGCGCAGGGCCGGCCAAGGCCGGTCCTGCCCACCCGGGCCGGGACCGGCCGTTCTGGTTGGGGGCGTCACTCATCGTCGCCACCCTTCCCTGCCGGGCAGGCCGTCTCGAACCAGACGACCTTGCCCGCGGGCACGCGGTAGCTGCCCCAGGACTCGGAAAGCGCTTGCATCAGGAACATGCCCCGGCCGCCCTCGTCACCCTCGTGCGCGTGGCACACCTGAGGCAGCGCGGGATTGGTGTCCTGGACCTCGCAGCGCAGCGTGCCGTGGCTCAGGGAGACGGTCATGACCGCTCCCCACGAGTGGCGCATCGCGTTGGTGACGACCTCGCTGACGAGCAGCTCGACGATGTCACCCTCCTCACCGGCGCCCCATGCGGCCAGCTGGCGGCGAACCCGCCCGCGGATCTTGGGAACGGTGGCCGGCTCCGGGAGCAGCACCCACGACGCCCGCGTCCCGTGGTGACGGCTGGGGCGGATGTGGAGGGCCGCCGGAACGCAAGCGCTTGCCGTGCGCGGCGGTGAAGCAACCTGGGTGATCATCCTCATGCCGCCCTTCCGTAGGCCTTGGCACCATAAGCGAAACGATGGACCGGAGGGATGCTGCGTCCATCAGGCAGGAGCTCGCCGGTGTCGTCGAAGACCACCACGCCGTTGCACAGCAATCCCCACCCCTGCTCGGGGTGAGACGCCACAAGACAGGCCGCTTCGTGGTCGACGGCGGTCGCGGGCGGGCACTGAGGCTGGTGTTGACACATGGCTTGCACCTGAATCCGGTTGATCTTCTCGTAGCTCGTTCTCTTTACCAACACGTCGAGCATCTCCCGACGGGTGCATACCTAGTAACGGGACAACTACCCCTATCGGTACCCATTCGACACAAATGGGTACTCAGTCTTTACCTTGGAGAGGTGTCGGAGTGACTCGGCCGGATTCGGGCAGGTGGGACGCGGCGCCTCGCCGAGGGGCGTTGACATGGCTCCAGGGGTAGTGCTTCTATTCGTTAGAAAACTTTCCTAACGATCCCCGAAGGCGCCCCCCGCCTTCGGCCAGCCGCCGGCAACTCCGACGATGTGAGCCCGCACTGCCTGTGTCCAGGGCGTTTTCCCCCGTGCGCGGCCCGTCTGGAGTGGCGGGAACGGAGAGACAGTTGCAGATCCCCCCGGTCACGCAGTCGTCCCGACGAGCCGTCCTACTCGTCCCCGCGCTAGCCGTGGCACTGGTCCCGGCCCTCATGGGCACGGGCACCGCCCACGCGTCGGACTCGATGCTTTCCGCTCGCGCGTCCATGGTCGCCGCGTCGGTGGACCTCACTGATCCGCACAAGAAGGACATCGCCATGCAGCTGGTGTCGAGCGCGGAGAACTCCTCGCTCGACTGGAAGGCCCAGTACAAGTACATCGAGGACATCGACGACGGCCGCGGGTACACGGCCGGGATCATCGGCTTCTGCTCGGGGACCGGCGACATGCTGGACCTCGTCGAGCTTTACACCAAGCAGAAGCCGGGCAACGTCCTCGCCAAGTACCTCCCGGCGCTGCGCAAGGTCAACGGCACCGACTCCCACAGCGGGCTGGACCCGAACTTCACCAAGGACTGGCAGACCGCGGCCAAGGACACGGTCTTCCAGCAGGCGCAGAACTCCGAGCGCGACAGGGTCTATTTCAACCCGGCGGTCCAGCAGGCCAAGGCGGACGGGCTGCGCGCCCTCGGCCAGTTCATCTACTACGACGCCATCGTGATGCACGGCCCCGGCGACGACAGCGTCAGCTTCGGCGGCATCCGCAAGACGGCCATGAAGAAGGCGAAGACCCCCGCCCAGGGCGGCAACGAGACCACGTACCTCAACGCCTTCCTCGACGCCCGCAAGGCCGCCATGAAGACCGAAGAGGCCCACAGCGACACCAGCAGGGTGGACACCGAGCAGCGGGTCTTCCTCAAGGCGGGCAACCTCGACCTGAACCCGCCGCTGACCTGGAAGGTGTACGGCGACAGCTACACCATCAAGAGCTAGGAAGGCCGGAAGCGCGTAGGGGCCCCTCTGGATGTCCTCAGAGGGGCCCCTACGCGTCGGTCGGCCGGCTACAGGGCCTGGAGGCCCTGGATCACCTCCCGCAGGAGGCGTTCCTCCGGCAGCTGCGAGATGGTCGCCGGAGGCCGCACGGTGACGAGCCTCTGGTCGCGCAGGTCGCCCAGCAGGACACGGACGACCCCGAGCGACAGGCCGCTCTCGGAGGCGAGATCGACCACCGACACCGGCTTCACGCACATGCGCAGGACGCGCAGGTGCTCGGGGCCGAGGCCCGCCATGGGCCTGGCGCCGGCGACGGCCCTGACGATCGCGACCATGTCGAACGCGGGACCCGAGGGCCGGGTGCGGCCGCGCGTGACGGTGTAGGGGCGGACGAGAGGTCCCGCCTCCTGGTCGAGCCAGCGTTCACCACCGTCGGTCATGACATGTTCCCCTCCCCTTCATTGGCGCGCTCCCAGCCTGCCCGGAACGAGGAGAACATGTTGGGAGAGGGCTGGAGCGGCGGGGCGTCCAGCGAATCTTCCAGCGGGTCGCTCAGCGGTCCCGCCAGGTGCTTGGGCGTGCGCTCCGTGGCACCGCCGCCGGACGGCGGGCCCCCGTCGCGGAGCTGGGGGGCGAGGTTCGCCTGGCGCACCCGTTGCGGCAGCCCCCTTCCACGGCCGCCCTCCTCACGTACGTCGCCGTTCCCCTTTTCGTGGCCCGTGGCGTTGACCGTCCCGCCGCCGTTCGCGGCGTCGGTTCCGTTCCGGTAGCCGTGACCGTTGCCGTTCGTGTGGCCGTTCCCCGTGCCGTTGCCGTTGCCGTTGCCGTTGGTCGCGGCGCCGGCGAGGAGCCCGCGCCCGTTGCCGTCGAGCCCATGGCCGTTGCCGTTGGCGTGCCCATTCGCGAATCCCGCCTCCACGGCGCTGATCTGCTCCACGGAGTACTGGTCGGGCCCGGCCTCTGCCGGGGTCACCAGGCCCTCGGGAACGAGCACTATCGCCGTCGTGCCGCCGTACGGGGACGGGCGCAGCGAGACGCGGATGCCGCGCCTGGCCGCCAGGCGCCCGACGACGAACAGGCCCAGCCGGTCGCTGTCGGCGAGGTCGAACTCCGGCGGATCGGCCAGCCTCTGGTTGACCTCGTCCATCTCCTCGGGGCTCATGCCGAGCCCTCGGTCCTCGACCTCGATCACGAAGCCCCTGGCCACCAGCTCGCCACGGATCTCGACGTGGGTCTGCGGGGGCGAGAAGATCGTCGCGTTCTCCACCAGCTCGGCGAGCAGGTGGATGACGTCGGTGGCCGAGGCGCCGCACAGTGCCATGTTCTCCGGTACGGCGACGTGCACGCGCAGGTAGTCCTCGACCTCCTCCACCGCCGCGCGGACGACGTCGTACAGCGGCACCGGCGTGCGCCACCCGCGCCCGGGGACGGCGCCGGAGAGGATGATCAGACCCTCGGCGTGGCGCCGCATGCGCGTGGTGAGGTGGTCGATGCCGAAGAGCTCGTCGAGCAGCTCGGGGTCGGTGACCCGCTGCTCCATGCTGTCGAGCATGGACAGCTGCCGGTGCAGCAGCGACTGGTTGCGGCGCGCGAGGTTGAGGAACACCTTACTGACGCCCTTGCGGATCTCGGCCTGGCCGACGGCGGCCTCGATCGCGGTGGTCTGCACGGAGGTGAACGCCTGGCTGACGCTCGCGATCTCCGTGGTGGTCCCTGTGGGGATCGGCGGTGTCTCGGCCGTCACGTCGACGTCCTCGCCCTGCCGGAGCCTTCGCACGACCCCGGGCAGCTTCTGGTTCGCCAGATCCAGCGCGGCGGCCTGCAGCTCGACCAGCTCGGCGGTGATGAGCCGGCCGAAGCGGATCGAGACGAACAGCGACGCCGCGACCGCGACGAGGCCGAGCCCGGCGGCCAGCGCGATCTGCCACAGAATGGTCGCGACGAGGGGCAGCGCGCGGTCGGCGATCTTCTGGGACGCGACGCCCGCCTGCTTGTCGAAGGCGAGGTTGAGGTTCTGGATGGTCGGGCCCCAGGTCGCCGCCGCGCCGGGAAGCCGCCTGCCGGGCCGTACGTCCTGCGTGACCTGGTCCTCGATCGAGGCGTACTTGGCGAAGAGCGGGGAGTTCTGCAGCGTGAGGTACGGCTGGCGCAGCTCCTCGTCGAGCCGCTGGAAGCCCATGTCGTACAGGAGACGGCGCTTGATCACCATCGCGGTGAAGGCGGTGCGCTCCTCGCCGCTGATCGAGCCGGACGCGACCGCGCCCGCGAGCAGTGCCGACTGCTCGCTCATGAGCTCGCGGCTGCGTCCGATCAGGACGACGGCCCGCGTGGGCTCCCCTTGGGAGTCGGAGGCGAGCGCCAGCTTGTCGTAGACGCGGCCGATGGCGTCGGTGACGAGCCGGTAGGCGTCCAGGGTCAGCAGCCGGGTGAAGCTCCCCGAGTCGACCCGCGCGCGGATCTCCGGGAGGCGGCGCGTGACCCCGACGAGCTCGGTGACGCGCTGAAGGAGCGCGGCGCTGGTGACCTTCTGGACGTCCTCGGCGAGCGCCAGCCTTTCGAGGGTGGCACGCGCCTGGTCGGACCTGGCCCGCTGGGCGTCCAGCTCGCCGCGCTCGGAGCCCCTTGAGCCCAAACTCAGCAGGGAGAGGTAGCGCTCTTGCTCGACCTCCGTCATCAGCGCACGGGCGGGAACGATCGTGTTGTTGAAGACGGTGTTGACATTGAGGAGGTCGAGACCGTTCTGGATGGTGATCGTCGCGGCGAAAGCCCAGATCCCCACGAGGGATACCAGCGGAACCAGTACCAGCGTCAGGATCTTGAACTTGATGGACCTCTTACGCCCGCCCATGTGACCTCGCAGGGGAACCGCATCGTTACACGCGGGTTATTGGTGGCGAAACAGTACCAATGGGGAACACGGGGAACCAGGGCCCTCTAACAACAAAACGGCCCCATTCCAAGGGGGTGCGGCAAATCTCTTGGCGAATTCTGTCTAGTTGTCAGACAATGTGACCATGACAGCTGAACGAGAGGCCTCCCATACGGTCGCCGGGGGTTCCGCCGCCGTGGTCGCCGCCGCAGTCCTGTGGGGCACGGCCGGTACGGCGGGCACGCTCGCACTGACGGGAACGGCCGATCCGGTCGCGCTCGCGGCGGCCCGGCTCGTCATCGGGGGCCTCGTCCTCGCCGTGGCGGCCGGTCCTGCCGCGAGGGGCCTGCGCGTCCGGGGGCGCCGCCTGCCGCTGGTCGCGGCGGCGGGGGCCGTGGCCGCGTACCAGCTGTGCTTCTTCGCCGCGGTCGGGCGTACCGGAGTCGCGGTCGGGACCGTGGTGGCGATCGGGAGCGGGCCGGTCTTCACCGGCCTGCTGTCCTGGCTGTACGACCGGCGGCGGCCGGGCCGCCGCTGGACCCTTGCGACCGCCGCCGCCGTCGCCGGCTGCGCCGCGCTGGTGTCGGGAGGAGAGGCGGTCGGCGTCGACCCCGCAGGGGTGCTGCTCGCGCTGGCGGGCGGGCTGCTCTACGGCTTCTACGCGGTGACCGCCGCGCGGGCGATCACCGCCGGAGAGCCGTCCGGCGCGGTGATGGGCGTGATGTTCGGCGGCGCGGCGGCGATCATGCTGCCGGTCCTGCTGTGGAGGGGCACGGTATGGCTGGGCGAGCCGCGGGGGCTGCTCACCGCCCTCTATCTGGGCCTCGCCGCGACGGCTCTCTCCTACTTCCTCTACGGCAGGGGCCTGCGCACCACTCCGGTGGCGAAGGCGGCCACCCTGGCGCTGGCGGAGCCCGCCGTGGCGGCGCTGCTCGGCCTGGCCGTCCTGCACGAGCGGCTCACGGCCGTCTCCTGGGCGGGGCTCGTCCTGCTCGGCGCCGGCCTGGTCCTGGTCGCCCTTCCCGAACGGTCCGGGCCGCCGGCCGTCCGTCCGGGCCCGCCCGACGTGGAACCGGCACCACCGGCCGACGATGAGAAGGCACAATCGTCGGCGTGAAACTGCGCCCCGTCTCGACGGTCGACGCGCTCGCGGGAGCCCTGCGACGGCGCGTGCTCTCCGGAGAGATCGTCCCCGGCACGGCCCTGCCCGAACAGGAGCTGTCATCCCTGTACGGCGTGGCGCGCCCGACCGTCCGTGAGGCCCTGGCCGTCCTGGTCCACGAAGGGCTGCTCAGGCGCGAGCGCAACCGCAGCGCGTACGTGCCGGAGGTGACCACCGGCGACCTGGACGACCTCATGTACGTCCGGCGCCCTCTTGAGGACCTCATGGCCGTCAGGCTGGCGGGCCGCCGGGTGGCCTCGGCGGACGGGGCGCTGACCCGCATGGCGGCGCTTCCGGCGGACGCGCCGTGGGCGGACGTCGTGGCCGAGCACATGGCGCTGCACGAGGAGCTGATCCTCGCCGTGGGAAGCCCCAGGCTCGAACGCCTCTACGCCGTGCTGGCGGCCGAGACGCGGCTCGGCCTCGTGCGGCTGCGCGCCGTGTATCCGGACAGAGAGACACTGGTCGCCGAGCACAGGGACCTTCTCGACGCCATCGCCGCCGGTCCTTCTGAGGCGGCCAGGCGGGCCGTGGCGGCCCATCTGGATCACACCTGGGGCGCTGATTAGCGACTTCTCTTGCATGGAGTGCTCGTAAGTCGTCACAATCGCGCCCATGCACGGCAACTCAGTGCCGGATTCGTATGTCTACGTAACCGAAGAGGGCGTAACCCGCCACTACGCCGACGGCAGTGTCGAAGCCCTCGCGTGGGAGGACGTCGTCGAGGTTCGCGTCGGCGGTGTCACGGAATCCGACATCCTGATCGTCCTGCTCGACCGCGACGGACAGGGATGTGTGGTGCCGCGCTCCGCCACCGACGCGACCTTCCTGGCGAGGCTTCGCTATCTGCCCGAGTTCGACCTCGACCGGCTGAGCGAGGCGTTCACGGCCGCCACCCTCAGCTACGTGGTCGTGTGGCGCAGTCCCGACCCGCCGTCGCCGCTGCCGGACCTCGAATACGACTGAGTTTCCCGTCGTTGCCCGTCAGGTTCCGTGGCGGCCGGCTCCCGTGCGGAAGCGGCCGACCCCCTCGATCATCTGACCGCGCAGCGAGACCATGCCGTGCCGCAGTTCGTTGCGCATGGCCTCCTCCTCGGAGAGCCCGTCCTGCTCCAGCGCCGAGAGGCGGTCCTGCCGCATGCACTCCTGGGGGAGTTCGGAAAGCGAGCGGGCGAGTTCCTCGGCGTGCTCCCGCGCCGTCCCCGGCGGCACCACCCTGTCCACCAGGCCCATCAGCCGGGCCTCCTCCGCGCCCACGGCCCGGCCGGTGAGGATCATGTCCATGGCCCGTCCCGCTCCGATGAGCCGCGGCAGCCGTACGGTGCCGCCGTCGATGAGGGGGACGCCCCAGCGGCGGCAGAACACCCCGAACGTCGCATCCCGCGCGGCCACCCGGAGGTCGCACCAGATCGCCAGCTCCAGCCCGCCCGCCACCGCGTAGCCCTCGACGGCGGCGATCACGGGCTTGGACAGGCGCATCCGGGTCGGGCCCATCGGCCCGTCCCCGTCCTCCTCCACGCGGTTGCCGCGCTCGGTGCCGATCGCGTGCAGGTCCGCGCCGGAACAGAAGGTGCCGCCGTCGCCCCACAGCACGGCCACGGCGGCGTCGGAGGCCTCGAAGTCCCTGAACGCGTTCGCGAGGGCGCCGGCGGCCGGCCCGTCCACCGCGTTGCGGACCTCGGGGCGGGACAGGACGACGGTCGTGACCAGGCCGGATCGTTCTACATGGATGCCAGACATGTGCTGAATGTAACTGGACGGTCGCTGCCTACACAGGTTTGGACCGTTCCGTCAAGGGACTGACGTTCCCTGGTACGAGGCCTATTGTGGCCATTGCCCGGCTATTTCGCTGGTTAATAACGATCTTTAGTATTTGAACGGGTACCCGCGCTCGTGATGTTTCCGGGTTGTGTGTCAACCAAAGGGACGCAACGGCCGTCTGTTATCTGCACGGTCTGGCAGGAGCAGGTCAGGGGTAGGGGTAGGTAGGCATGAGGGTGGGGTTGGAGGAGCGTGGTGTCGCGCTTCTCGACACGGGCCCGCTGACGGCGTCCAGCATCTGGACGCGCTCCTATATGCGGGCTCTTTTGGCAGGTGACATGGCGTGCGCCATGATCGCCTGCGAGGCGGTAATGGGATTCAGGCTCTGGGTGGGCGCCTTCATCCCGTGGTCGGAGTTGTTGTTCGGTTTCGGCCTCGGACTGGCCTGGCCTGGTGCCATGGCGCTGGCCGGGGTCTACCGTGAGAGGAGCCACGGAGAGGGAAGCGAGGAGTTCCGCGCGGTCTTCGACGGCGGGGTGGGGCTGACGGCCGCGGTGGCCATCGGCGCGTACGCCACGCAGACCATGATCGCGCGCAGTTACGTCATGGCGATGCTGCCGCTGGCGACGGTTCTCACGCTGGTGTTCCGCTACCGGATGCGCAAGCGCCTGCACCGGCGCCGCGCCGAGGGCGAGTACCTCCGCCGCGTGGTGGCCGTCGGTCACAGGACCGCCGTGCTCGACCTGGTGATGCAGTTCCGGCGCCAGCCGTACCACGGCATGCGGGTCGTCGCGGCGTGCCTGCCGCCCGGGCAGTTCCCGGGGAACGGGCTCGACGTCGACGGCATCCCGGTCTACGGAGACTTCGCCGACGTCGCGACCGTGGCCGACAAGGTCTCCGCGGACGCGGTGGCCGTCCTGGCCTGCCCCGAGCTGGACGGCGCCGCGCTGCGCCGCCTCGCCTGGAGCATCGAGAGCAAGGGCACCGAACTGTTCGTCGCCCCCGCGCTCATGGACGTCGCCGGTCCTCGTACGAGCATCCGCCCGGTCGCCGGGATGCCGCTGCTCCACGTCGAGCACCCGGAGTTCGACGGGACGCGCCAGGTCGTCAAGAGCCTGTTCGACCGGCTCCTGGCTACGGCCGCGCTGACCGTGCTCGCGATCCCCATGCTGGTGATCGCGGTGCTGGTCAGGGCCACCAGCCCGGGTCCCGCGCTGTTCAAGCAGACGCGGGTGGGCCGCCACGGACGCGAGTTCAAGGTCTTCAAGTTCCGGACGATGGTGCAGAACGCCGAGAAGCTGAAACTCGACCTCGTCGAGGACAACGAGTTCGACGGCGTGCTGTTCAAGATGAGGAACGATCCAAGGATCACGCGTGTGGGCGGCTTCCTGCGCCGTTACTCCCTTGACGAGCTGCCGCAACTGCTCAACGTCGTACGTGGCGAGATGTCGCTGGTGGGACCGCGTCCGCCGCTTCCCGACGAGGTCGCGCAGTACGGCACTGACGTGCGCCGGCGCCTTGTCGTCAAGCCGGGCATGACCGGTCTGTGGCAGGTGAGCGGCCGGTCCGACCTGTCGTGGGAGGAGTCGGTCCGGCTCGACCTGCGCTACGTCGAGAACTGGTCTCTCATCCTCGACCTGCAGATCCTGTGGAAGACCTGGTCCGCCGTCACCCGTGGTGGAGGGGCTTACTAGTGAAGGCGCTCGTGCTCGCCGGCGGGTCCGGCACGCGGCTTCGGCCCATCACCCACACCTCCGCCAAGCAACTGGTGCCGGTGGCCAACAAGCCCGTGCTGTTCTACGGGCTCGAGGCCATCGCCGCGGCGGGCATCCGCGAGGTCGGCATGGTGGTCGGCGAAACCCACGAGGAGATCGAGGGCGCCGTCGGCGACGGGTCGGCGTTCGGCCTGGAGGTGACCTACCTGCGGCAGGAGGCACCGCTCGGGCTGGCCCACGCGGTGCTGATCGCCCGTGAATACCTGGGCGAGGACGACTTCGTCATGTACCTCGGTGACAACTTCATCGTCGGCGGCATCGAGCCGCTGGTGAGGCGGTTCCACGACGAGCGTCCCTCGGCACAGATCATGCTCACCCGCGTCGCCGACCCCCGGCAGTTCGGGGTGGCGGAGCTCGACGCCGCGGGGCGGGTGACCGGGCTGGAGGAGAAGCCGCAGGTGCCGAAGAGCGACCTCGCCCTGGTCGGGGTCTACCTGTTCACCCCGGCGGTGCACGAGGGCGTCTCCGCGCTCAAGCCCTCGTGGCGCGGCGAGCTGGAGATCACCGACGCGATCCAGTGGCTTCTCGACGCCGGGCACCGGGTGGACTCCACCCTGATCTCCGGCTACTGGAAGGACACCGGCAACGTCACCGACATGCTCGAGGTCAACCGGATCCTCCTGGAGGAGCTGGACCAACGGCTCGACGGCAAGGTGGACGACGCCAGCGAGATCATCGGCCGGGTCGTGGTCGAGGCGGGGGCCGAGGTCACCCGCTCGCGCATCGTCGGGCCGGTCGTCATCGGTGCCGGCGCCGTGGTGAGGGACTCCTACATAGGCCCGTTCACCTCGGTGGCGGAGAACTGTCACGTTGTGGACAGCGAGATCGAGTACTCGATCCTGCTGCGGCGTGCGTCCATTGAGGGGGTCCGCCGGATCGAGGCGTCCCTGATCGGGCACGACGTCGAGGTCACGCCCGCTCCCAACACGCCGAGGGCCCACCGGCTGGTGCTCGGCGATCACAGCAAGGTGCAGATCAGTTCATGAGGGTTCTGGTAACCGGCGGTGCCGGGTTCATCGGGTCGCACTATGTCCGCACGTTGCTCTCGGGCGGCTATCCGGCGTTCGCCGGGGCGAGCGTCACCGTGCTCGACATGCTCACGTACGCGGGCAACCTCGCCAACCTCGAGCCCGTCGAGGGGTGCTACGACTTCGTGCACGGTGACATCTGCGACGCCGCGCTGCTCGCGAAGGTCGTGCCCGGCCACGACGCGGTGATCAACTTCGCGGCCGAGTCGCACGTCGACCGGTCGATCGACGGTCCCGCCGCCTTCGTGCGCACCAACGTGCTCGGCACGCACGCCGTGCTGCAGGCCTGCCTGGACGCGGCGGTGCCGAAGGTGGTCCAGGTGTCCACCGACGAGGTCTACGGGTCGATCGACGAGGGCTCCTGGGCCGAGGACGCCCCGCTCCGGCCGCGCTCGCCGTACTCGGCGGCGAAGGCCGGCGGCGACCTGATGGCCCAGGCCTACGCCGTGACGCACGGCCTGCCGGTGTCGATCACTCGCTGCGGCAACAACTACGGGCCCTACCAGTTCCCGGAGAAGGTCGTCCCCCTCTTCGTGACGAACATCCTCGAAGGCCGTCAAGTCCCGCTCTACGGGGACGGCGGCAACGTTCGCGACTGGGTCCACGTCGACGACCACTGCCGGGGCATCCAGCTCGTGGCCGAGCGGGGCGAGCCTGGCGAGATCTACCACATGGCAGGCACGGCGGAGCTGACCAACCTGGAGCTCACCCAGCGGATCCTCGACGAGCTCGACGCCGACTGGAGCGCGGTCGAGCCCGTGGCCGACCGCAAGGGGCACGACCGCCGCTACTCCCTGGACGACTCCAAGCTACGGAGCATGGGATACGCCCCGGCGACGGGCTTCGACGAGGGCATCGCCGCGACCGTCCAGTGGTACGTCGACAACCCCACCTGGTGGAAGCACCTCAAGGGCGATCGGTGAACCGGCTGCTGGTCACCGGCGCGAAGGGCATGCTCGGGACCGCCCTTCTGGCCGAGCTGGCGAGCGACCCGGCCGCGCCCGACGTCCTGCCGTACGGCCGCGATCGCCTCGACCTGCGCTACCCCGACGGCGTGCGCGAGGTCATCCGGCAGGAGAAGCCGGACGTCGTGGTCAACTGCGCCGCCTGGACGGCCGTGGACGACGCCGAGGCGCACGAGATCGACGCTCTGGCGGTCAATGGCGGCGGGGTGCGCGCCCTGGCCACCGCGTGCGCCGATGTGGGCGCCCGCCTGTTCCACATCTCCACCGACTACGTCTTCGACGGTACGGCGAGCGCGCCGTACGCCGAGGACGCCCCGACCCGGCCGGTCAACGCCTACGGCCGTAGCAAGCTGGCCGGTGAGCGAGCCGTTCTCGGACTGCTCCCCGGAGCCGGGTACGTCGTGCGGTCCGCGTGGCTGTACGGCGCGGCCGGGCGGAACTTCGTCCAGACGATGATCTCCCTCGAACGCAGCCGTGAGACCATCGGCGTGGTGGACGACCAACTCGGCCAGCCGACCTGGACCGCCGACCTCGCCGCGCAGCTCGTACGGCTCGCGCGTGCCGACGCCCCTCCCGGCGTGTATCACGGCACCAGCTCCGGCCAGGTGACGTGGTACGGCCTGGCCCGCGAGATCTTCATGCTCCTCGGCGCCGATCCCGCCCGGGTGAGGCCCATCGGCAGCGCGGACTTCCCGCTCCCGGCCGCGAGGCCCGCCTACAGCGTGCTCGGCCACGACCGCTGGGCCGCCGCGGGCCTGCCCCCGATCCGCCATTGGCGCGACGCGCTCCACGCGGCGTGGCCGTCCATGGTGGGAGGCCCGGCCTGATGTACCTGTCGGAGACGCGCGGGGCCGACTCCCAGAACAAGTCCGCGCCGGGCGCTTCGGGCGAGGCCGGCGGATCCCCGCCAGGGGACGGACCGGAGCACGGCGGGCCGTACGGCCGCTCGCCAGGCGGGGCAGGACGCCTTCTCACGGGAAATGTGCTCGCCCTGGGCATGGTGAGCTTCCTGACCGACATCTCGTCCGAGATGGTCACCGCGGTTCTTCCGCTCTACCTGGTGTTCCATCTTGGCGTCAGTACCATGCAGTTCGGCGTGCTCGACGGCCTCTACACCGGGGCCACGGCCGCACTGCGGCTCGTGGGCGGCCACGTCGCCGACCGTTTCCAGCGCCGCAAGACGGTGGCCGGGTTCGGGTACGGCCTGTCCGCGGCCACCAAGCTGGGCTTTCTCGCCGCCGGCACTTCTGTGCCTCTGATCGGTCTGGTCATCGGGGTCGACCGTACGGGCAAAGGGCTGCGTACCGCTCCCAGGGACGCGATCATCTCGCTGAGCGCGCCGGGGGACGGGCAGGGACGGGCCTTCGGTTTCCACCGCGCGCTCGACACCGCCGGCGCGCTGCTCGGACCGCTGGCGGCGTTCGGGGTGCTGTGGCTCACGCTGGACGCCTACGACGCGGTCTTCTCGGTGAGTTTCTGCGTCGCCGTCCTGGGTGTACTGGTGCTCACCCTTTTCGTACGCGAGCCCGGCATGGCGCCCGCGGCGGGTCGCGTGCCCGGGGAGGCCGCGGCGGGTCGCGGGCTGTCGTTGCGTGCGGCGGCCGGGCTGCTCCGGCGCGCGCCGTTCCGCCGTGTGGTGGTCGCCGTGCTACCGCTGTCGCTCGTCACGATCAGCGACGCGTTCCTCTACCTGCTGCTTCAGCAGCGACTCGACATCCCCGCAGGCTGGCTGCCGCTCCTCCCTGTGGGAGTCTCGGTCACCTATCTACTCGCGGCGATGCCGTTCGGGCGGCTCGCCGACCGGTACGGCCGGTCCGCGGTGGTCCTCGGCGGCTACCTGGCCATCCTGGGCTGTTACTTCCTGATCCTCTGGGGAGACGGTGTCGTACTCCTGGCCGTCGCGCTCGGGTTGCGCGGCCTGGGCTACGCGGCGACCGACGGCGTGATCAGCGCCCTGGCCGGGCCGCTCGTGCCGAAGACGCAGCGGGCGACCGGCCTCGCGATCGTCCAGACCGGCCAGGCGGTGGCGGCCATGGCGGGGGCCTGGTGCTTCGGGGCGCTGTGGACGGTCGTCGGCCCCCGGCAGGCCGTCGCGGTGATGGCCGTCGGTCTCGGGCTGGCGCTGGTCCTGGCGGCGGTGCTGCTCAGAAGGGAATCGGCGCTGTTCATGCGCGGAAAGGAAAAGGCGTGACAGTGAAGCGCCGAACCGATGTGAGGCGAGCAGCCGTGCCGGGCTGCCGACGACGTGAGCCCATGGGAGCGTGCCGGTGAGTACGGTCAAAGGAACGCCGGGACGGGACGTAGTGCTCGGCACCGTGCTCGACGCACTCACCATGCGCGAGGTCGTCACCAGATGCGTGGTTGCGATCGACACGGGACGGCCGCTGAGCATCGGCGTGGTCAACGCCGCGAAGATCGTCAACATGCGCACCGACGTGCTGCTGCGCAAGTCGGTGCTCGACTGCGACCTCGTGCTCGCAGACGGCCAGGCGGTCGTCTGGGCATCCCGCATGCTCGGCCACCCTCTGCCAGAGCGGGTCGCCGGCATCGACCTCTTTCTGGAGCTGTTGGCCGAGGCGGCGCGACGGGGCCACCGGGTCTACTTCCTCGGCGCTCGCCCCGAGGTGCTGTCCCAGGTGCTCGACGAGGCACGCCGGCGCTTCCCCGGTCTGACGATCGCTGGAGCCCGTGATGGCTACTTCACCGACGAGGGGGCCGGGCAGGTGGCCCGGGAGATCGCGGGTACCCGCGCGGACATGCTTTTCCTCGGCATTACCTCGCCGAAGAAGGAGATCTTCGTGGGACAGTGGGGGGAGACGACCCAGGCCAGGATCATTCACGGCGTGGGCGGATCCTTCGACATCCTCGCCGGGGAGACCCGGCGCGCTCCGAGCGGATGGCAGCGTCTCGGCCTGGAGTGGCTTTACCGGCTGCTGCAGGAGCCGGTCCGGCTCGGGCCGCGCTATCTGAAGACGAATGCGCGGTTCCTGCTGATGCTGGCCGAGGAATGGCTGCGGCGGAAACCATGAGCCGCGCCATGAACATGAGGGAGGACAACGTGACCCCGAGCCGCCGCATGGCGCTGCTGGGCCCCAGCCCTGGTTCGGATCGCCAGACCAGTGGGTCGGACC
This sequence comes from Sphaerisporangium sp. NPDC088356, assembly GCF_040685555.1. Lineage (NCBI taxonomy): Bacteria > Bacillati > Actinomycetota > Actinomycetes > Streptosporangiales > Streptosporangiaceae > Sphaerisporangium > Sphaerisporangium sp. NPDC088356. The sequence goes on along the minus strand of NZ_JBFBIK010000025.1, from coordinate 31,538 downwards.
CGCTACCGGGCTTCGTGACGGACATGGTGGATCTGGCTGTACGAGGGCTGCCGCCGGGCTACGTCGACGGCGAATTCGTCTTCACCCGCCGCGGGAAGCTCGGCGACGAGGGGGCGGCGAAGGGACAGTGGACCGCCGTTCCCGAGGGCCGCAGCGTCCGGTACACCGCCATCGTGGCGCTGGGCGTCAACACGCTGCCCGAGGAGCGTCGGCGTGAGGCGCTGGCCGGTGACACGGTGCTGGAGCTCACGGGGCGTCTCGTCAAGCGGCTGCCCCAGGTGAGCGGGCTCGGTGACGCGGCCCTCATCTGCTGGGCGGCGGCCGAGTCCGGTCACCCGGACCTGGACGTGGCGCTGGCCCGGCTCGCGGAGCTCGACGACAGCGTGGCCGCTGATGCCCAGGTGTACACCGTTGAGGCGGCCTGGGCGCTCGCCGGGCTCGTCGCGGCGCGCAAGGCGGGTGGCAAGGTCCCGGACGGGCGCTTGGAGCGCTCCCGGAAACGCATCCTCGACGGGCTGGCGGGGGACCGCCTCTACCGGCACATCCTCGGGCCGGCCTCCGGTCCTCTCGTGCCGTGGTATCGCGCCCATGTGGGCTGTTTCGCCGACCAGGTCTACCCGCTGCAGGCGCTCGCCCGCCTGCACGCCCTCACCGGCGACGCGGACGCGCTGCGCGCGGCCGAGCAGGTCTCCGAGGGCATCTGCGCCGCCCAGGGACCCGAGGGCCAGTGGTGGTGGCACTACGACGCCCGCTCGGGCGGGGTGGTCGAGGGCTACCCTGTCTACAGCGTGCACCAGCTCGCCATGGGGCCGATGGCCCTGCTCGACCTCGCCGACGCGGGTGGACGGTCGCGCATCGAGGAGATCGCGCTCGGCCTGCGCTGGATGCTGGAGCGTCCGGAGACGAGCGAGAGGCTGGTGCTTCCGGAGCTCGACCTCACCTGGCGCAAGGCCGCCCGCGAGGACCCGCGCAAGGTGGTGCGCGGAGCACGTGCCGCGGTCACGCGCGTGCGGCAGGGCGCCAGACTGCCCGTTCTCGACCGCGTGTACCCGCCCGTGGCGGTGGACCGCGAGTGCCGACCGTACGAGCTGGGCTGGCTGCTCTACGCCTGGCTGTGCGTCATGGAGAGGACTCAAGGATGACCGAGCTCTCCGTCGTCGTCCTCACCTACCGTTCCAGCGCCTACGTCGGCAAGTGCCTCGCGGCGCTGGAGAAGGCGGTCGTCGGGCTCGACGCCGAGGTGGTCGTGGTTGACAACGCCTCCGACGACGGTACGGCGGAGACGGTACGGGCGCTCGCGCCCTGGACACGGGTTGTCGCCCGGGACACCAATGACGGTTTCGCCAGAGGCTGCCACGCGGGCGCGGACCTGGCCTCGGGCGACTACCTCTTGTTCGTGAACCCCGACGCCGAGGTCTCCCCGGAGACGCCGCGCGCCCTCATCGACTGCGTCCGCGGCGGTTCGAAGATCGGCATCGTCGGCGGCCGGTGCCTGACCGAGACCGGGGAGACGGACCCACGCTCGTGGTGGGGCAGGCCGACGCCGTGGTCACTGTTCTGCTTCGCCACCGGGCTCAGCACGGTCTTCCCCGGCCGGCCAAGGTTCGACCCGGAGTCGCCCCGGCCCTGGAGCGGGTCGCCCGACGAGGTGCGCCGGGTGCCCATCGTCACCGGCGGCATGATGCTCGTCGAGCGGCGGGCCTGGGACGAGCTGGGCGGGTTCGACAAAAGCTTTTTCATGTACGCCGAGGACGCCGACCTGTGCCTGCGGGCCGCCGCCGCCGGCTACCGGCCGTCAGTCACCGCCGCCGCGACCTTCGTGCACCCCGCGGGAATGTCGTCCAGTTCCCTGCGCAAGCAGGTCCTGCTGTTCGCGGGGAAGGTGACCCTGGTGCGCCGGCACTTCCCGCCCCTCCTACGCGGACTTGGCGTGCTGTCGTTAAAGGCGGGGGTGCTGCTGCGGGCCCTCGCGGGACGGTGGATGAGCTCACCCGGCGCCGACCGGCAGGGCAGGCCGACTACTAAGGCGGAAGACTGGCGAGGCCTGTGGCAGGCGCGCGGCCAGTGGACAAGAGGCTGGGATGGCGTCTGACGGCCGACGGGCCAGAGGGTCGCAAGGGCAATCAGAGGGTCGTTGGACCAGAGGGCTGGCATGGCAACAGAAGTAAAGATCGCACCCACCGCGGACGTCGATCCCTCCGCCGGCATCGGCGAGGGCACGACGATCTGGCACCTTGCCCAGGTCCGCGAGAAGGCGGTGCTCGGCCGGGGATGCATTCTCGGGAGGGGCGCGTACGTCGGACCGGGCGTGGTAGTTGGTGACAATGTCAAGCTGCAGAATTACGCGTTGGTGTACGAGCCCGCAGTGCTGGAGGACGGCGTGTTCGTCGGGCCCGCGGCGGTGCTGACCAACGACGTGTACCCGCGTTCGACCGGCCTCGACGGTGACCTCAAGCGGGACGGCGATTGGGCGGCCCAAGGGGTCACCATCAGGCACGGCGCTTCGATCGGCGCCCGCGCGGTGATCGTCGCCGGGAAGTCGGTGGGCCGTCACGCTCTGGTCGCCGCCGGGGCCGTGGTGACGCGCGACGTGCCCGACTTCGCGCTGGTAGCCGGAGTGCCGGCCCGCCGCGTCGGCTGGGTGGGCCGCGCCGGGGTGACGCTGGAGGAGAACGGTGAGGGCAGTTGGCGCTGCCCCACCACGGGCGAGCGATACGTCGAGCGGGACGGGAGCCTCACCGGCCCTGTGGGCGACCCCACCTGACCATGCGACTCTCTTTCAAGGCACGGCTCATGGTCGCGGGCGTCGCCGTCCTGCTTCTCATTGCCGCCGTCGTGGTGGTCGTGCTGCGTTCGCGTGGCGAGAACCGAACGGTGGCCGCCGCCGGCGGTGTCCCCACGCCCGTGTCGGTGAAGCTCGGAACGAGCGACGACCTGTATGTCGTCAGGGCCGGTCCTCGGGGGGACAGTGGCATCGTCTACGCCATAAGGGACGCGGGGAAGGGGCCCGCGAGCTCGACGGGGGTGAGTTGCCGACGGTTCTACGAGGCCGCGCAGACGGCTGTATGCCTGCGCCTGGTGCCCGGTGTCGTCACCAGGTCCGACGCCATCGTCCTCGGCCGCGACCTGCAAGAGGTCCGGCGGGTCGACCTGCCCGGCGTGCCGAGCCGAGCGCGTGTCTCTGCCAGCGGTCGAATGGTGTCCTGGACCGTCTTCACGACGGGGGACTCCTACCTCAGCGTGGGCTTCGCGACCAGGACCGGCGTCCTGGACACCCGCACGGGCAAGCTGGTGAACAGCTTGGAGAAGTTCACTCTTCACCGCGACGGCAAGTCCGAGCGGGCGGTCGATCTCAACTACTGGGGCGTCACCTTCGCGTCCGACGACAACACCTTCTACGCGACCGCCTCCACCAAGGGCAGGGTCTATCTGGTGAAAGGCGACTTCGCCGCCGGCCGTATGGACGTGGTGCGAGAGGGCCCCGAATGCCCTTCGCTGTCCCCGGACGGCACACGCCTGGCATACAAGAAGCGAACCGGCGACCAGTCGAGCCCGTGGCGGCTACACGTTCTGGACCTGCGGAGCGGCAAGGAGACGCGGCTTGCGGAGACCGCCAATGTGGACGACCAGGCCGCCTGGTACGACGACGGTTCGGTCATGTACGACAGGCTGCGAGGCGACACGACAGACGTGTGGCGTGTCGCCGCGGACGGTTCGGGAGCGCCCGCCATGCTGGCCAGGGACGCGTTCTCGCCCGCGCGCTGATCCGGCTTGTCAGGGAGTCACCGGCTTGCCGTCGTCCTCCCAGACGTTGCCGCTGAAGGTGTTGCCCTTGCCTTTGTCGGTGAAGTAGGCGACCGGCCCGTACATGCCGCCCTTCGGGTAGAAGCGGCGGCTGAAGACGTTGTCCATGATCTTGATGTCGGTCGGCACGCCGAACTTCCCCTCGCCGCCGTAGACGGTGTAACCGCCTCCGCCCAGCAGGTTGTTCTGGATCAGCACGTCGTGGGTGCGGCTGAAATCTTGGCCGATGATGATCGCCGAGGTCTCCGCCACTTGGTTGAGGATCGCGTTGTGCCGCACGGTCAGTGACAGGCCCGCCATCGGGGATCCGCCGATCTGCACGCCGTCGATATGGTCGCCGGGGAACTCCTTGAAGTCGTGCAGGTAGGAGTTCTCGATGACGCCGTGGTCGGTCGTGATGCCGTTGGACACCGTATGGATGTCGGCCCGGCGGATGGTGATCTGGCCGCCCTGGTTCAGCACGGCCGTGTCAACCTTCGTGGTGCCGTTTCCCTTGATCTCCAAATTCGATAGGACGGCGCCTGATGCGCCCTGCCGCTGGATGATCGCCCAGTCGCCCTCTCCGATGACACGGACGTTTCTCACCACGACGTCGTTGGCCTCGATGTTGAGCTTGCCGTGGATCTCGACGTTCTCGACGAGCTCCCCGGCCTTCCTCACGGTCGTCTCGCCGACCACGCGGAGATCGGTGCTCGGCTGCGGGCCGGTGGTCTTGGCCGAGGGGAAGTGGGAGACGTCGGGACGGCCGTCGGGCAGCGGCGTGAATTTGGTGGGGGTGTCGTCCACGTCCTGCGAGGCGTCGCTCGCGCCGCATCCCGCAACGGCAACGCCCAACGCGACCGTGACGACGAACAGAAAGAGACGGCGCGGTGACGAAGGGGACAGGGCAGGAGGCACGGAGAGCTCCAAATCGTGATCTGGGGAACGCTCCAAGCGGGCTCGCCATGAAGCGCGGTGGAGGGGCTCAGCGATGGCGTGAGGAAAGGGCTCAGGGATTGCGTGGTAGAGGGCTCAGGAGTGGGCGGGAGGGCTGCGGCGCGGCGGCGGCTCCCCCTCGGGCACGGGTGACGGCCAGGACACTGACCATGGCGAGGGTGGTCAGGAGCGCGATGCCGACGGTGGCGCGGCCCCTTTGGAGGGACTGCAGCTCCGGCCCTCTGATGGAGTCGATGGGCTCCCACTTGATCATCACGCGTCCGGTGGCTCCCGACGACGTCTGCAACCGCTGCACCTTTTGGGTAAGGAGCCGGAGCGCCAGATTGAGCGTGTCTATTGACGCCTTGGGGTCGCGTGAGAGCGTTTGCATGGTGGCGTACGGCTGGCCGTACACCGGGACCTCCTCGTTGCCCCAGTGCGCCACCTCGTAATGGAAATCGGCGGTGCCGCCCATGCTGCGGAGACGTTCCAGCGTGTTCGGGTTCTCGAAGAACCGTGCCGTCGCCAGGGTCATATAGATGTGGTTGTCGGTGAAGTGGTCGTACACCTCCCCTTGGGACTGGTTCGTCTTGGTTATGAACGCAACCGTGACCGTACTCTGGTAAAGAGGTGACCTATATCTGACCCACAGCACCGCACAGGCGGCGACCAGGAAGATCAGCGCCAGGCAGCAGCACCGCACAACCACTCGCCTTCGCACTGACACATCGTGGCACAGGCGTATGGAGTTTTAGGACGGGCCTGGTAAAGAAGGCACTCACAGGAAACACTTGAGGGCGATGACAACGGGCCGAGGTACTCGGGCGTCCTATCTCGGCGGCTCGGCGGGGTGGGAATCACAGATGTGGCCGGCCGGGCGGGGGTGAAGGGACACAATGGACCTGCTTGATTCGCTGCGCGCGCTGCTCCGGCGCTGGCCAGTGACGGTGGCGCTGCTCGCTGTCACGATCGCGGCGACGGTGGGGGCGCTCATCGCGATCCCCTGGCAGTACGAATCCAAGGCCACCGTGGTCTTCCTGTCGTCGAGGAAGGGCTCTCAGCCGGTGGGAGGCAACCCCTGGCTGGCGTTCGACGGGTCGCTGACCATTACGGCCGAGGTCATCTCCCGAGGCATGAGTGACGAGCGGACGCTCCAGAAGCTCAAGGACGAGGGCAAAACGGCCGATTTCACCGTGGGCCTCGCCCAGGACTCCCGGGGACCGCTGCTCGACATCACCGCCACAGGTGCCGACCCGAAGGTCGCCCAGGCCACGATGGAGACCCTTGCGACGCTGAGCCAGGACCGGCTGACCGAGATGCAGCGGAAGTCTGCGATCCTGCCTGACGCCACAATCCGGGCCGAGTTGGTGACGTCGACCGACAAGGCGGAGCTAACGCCCGAGAAGAAGATCCGGACGCTCGTGATCATCTTTGCCGCCGGCATGCTGCTCACTGTTGGCGTCCCGTTGTTCCTTGAGTCGCTGGCCCAGAAGCGCCGCCGGCAGGGCCAGCCCGACCTGGTGACCGCCAGGGCGGGGCAGCCTCCGGCGGGCCCCCCTCACCAGCAGCGCATGGCACGTTCCGCCGGTGGAGCCCCTCCGCGTCCCGCGAACGGCACCGTGCCGCGCAGCAGACCGCCCGCGCGGGCTCCGAGGCCCATCGAGCCGCCCGAGCCGCGCATCTACGACCGGCGGCCCTCCCCCTCGAAGCACGGGTCGCCTCCCGAACCCCGCGACCCCTGGGCGAACCAGCAGCACATCGAAGAGGGCTACACCGCCCCTCTTCCGGCCGTCAAGGTCGAGGACGACCTCTATGTCTGGTCCGACGACAAGGACCGTCCGAGAGGCGCCCCTCCTTCGGGCTCCGTGTCCCCGCCGAGGGAGCCGGCGGGCAACGGCACGAGGCAGCCGGCGCAGTCCTCCGGGCAGGAGTCCGACTCCAAGCCCGGGCGGCGTTCACGGCAGGCCCCCGGGGCGCTCTCCTCCGGCGGGGGTGACTCCGACGACGAGCCGTACGTCGTGTTCGACCCCACCAGGCCAGGTCGGTGAGCAGCACGTCGGAGGCCGAGCGGGTCAACCCCCCCACCCGCCGGCCGCCTGAACGCCGGTCCAAGCTGCCCAAGGCAGGCGTCGATCCGGTGACGATCATGACGTTCTTCCTGGTCGTCTTGTTCGTGATGCCGGCTCGCTATGTGGTGGGCCCCCTGGGTGCGGCCGGAATGCCGGCGTCGATAGGGGCCGTGCTTTTGTTGGTCTGGTATCTGATGTCCACGCTCTCCCCGCGGTGGACACCGATCCGTGGCCGGCAGCCGGTCCGGCCGGTGATCATGTTCTTCTGCATGGCGGTCGTCGCAAGCTATGTGGCGGCCATGACAAGGCCGCTGTCGGCGGAAGAGTTGAACGTCGCGGACCTGGGCCTGGTGCTGGTCGCCGGGTGGGCCGGAGTCGCGCTGGTCACCGCTGACGGAATCGGCAGCATGGCCAGACTGGAGACTCTCCGCCACCGTCTGGTGATGGGAGCGTCGTTCGCCGCGCTGGTCGCCATGATCCAGTTCTTTACCGGCATCGAGATCACCAAATACCTCGCTCTTCCCGGCCTCGTAGAGAACAGCTCGGCCGTGTTGTTCGAGCGCGACGGCTTCTTTCGGCCGGCTGGCACCGCCACTCATCCCATCGAACTGGGTGTGACCCTGGCGGCCGTTCTACCGCTCGCCCTGCACGGGGCGCTCTACTGTGTTGATCCCAAGCGTCGCAGGAACCGGTGGCTGATGGTGGCGCTGATCGCCGGCGTGCTGCCGATGAGCGTGTCGCGCTCCGCGATCCTCGGCTTGTTCATCGTCATGCTGGTGCTGCTCCCGACGTGGCGGGCCGAGTGGCGTCTGCGGGCGCTGCTGATCTTCGGTGCCGGCTCGATCGTGATGCGGTTGATGATCCCCGGTCTTATAGGCACAGTGATGAACCTCGTCTCCGTGATCGGCTCGGACGAAAGCTCCACCACCCGCACCGGCGACTACGACGCCGTGGTCAAAGCGGTGTCGGAACGCCCGATCTTCGGGCAAGGATTCAATACCTATTTGCCGCGCGTATATCGCGTGATCGACAACCAGTACCTCATGTCGGCGCTGGACACCGGTCTCGTCGGTGTGCTGGCGCTGATCGTGTTCCTGCTGACCGGATGGTCGCTGGCGCGCAGAGCCCGGCGGGTGGCGACCGATGAGGCGACCCGGCACCTCGCCCAGTGCCTCGCCGCGTCGTCAGCAGTCGCGATCTTCGGCTTCGGCACCTTCGACGCCTTCGGCTTCCCTATGATCACCAACGTGATGTTCCTGATCCTCGGCTGCTGCGGTGCCCTGTGGCGCCTCCAGACCCAGCCGGCGCGCGAGACGTACGAGCAGGGCGTCTAGCCGGATCACCTCTGGTGGAACGGATCGGGATGCCCTCTGCCAGAAATATCGGCAGTTCAACTGTTAAGTTGAACTGTGTACTCTGGTGGACGTGGTTGGGCAAGCGCATGCGGAGACGGTGGCCGAGGAGTTGCGAACGGCGCTCGGAAGGGTGGTGCGCCGCCTCCGGCGCGAGTCGGGCATGCCGTACCAGCACGTGACGGCGCTCGGGTGGCTCCGGCGCGGCGGTCCCATGACGGCGAGCGCCCTCGCGGCCGCCGAGCACATCACGCCGCAGTCGATGGCGGTCACCCTGGCGGCCCTGCACGAGCAGGGGCTGGTGGAGCGCGCGCCCGATCCGCATGACCGGCGCCAGATCCTCTGGTCGGTCACTCCGGGCGGGCAGACGGTCATCGCCGAGCAGCGCGCCCGGCGGGCCCGGTGGCTGGTCACCGCCATCGAGGAACTCACCGACGAGGACACCTCTCGGCTGCGCGAGGCGGCCAGGCTGCTCAACGACATCATGGACAGGAGTGAGGCAGATGGCGCCTGAACGATCCAGCGCGGCCCAGGGCCGCCGGAGCGGGACCGCACGCCTCCACTCCCGCTGCCTGTAGTGGCCGGCGACCGCTACAAGTGGATCGCGCTGTCGAACACCACTTTGGGCGTGCTGATGGCCACGCTGGACGCGTCCATCGTGATCATCTCGCTTCCGGCGATCTTCCGGGGGATCGGCCTCGACCCGCTGGCTCCGGGGAACATCAGCTACCTACTGTGGATGATCCTCGGCTACCTGCTGGTGCAGGCCGTGCTGGTGGTGGCGCTCGGCCGCCTGGGTGACATGTTCGGCAGGGTCCGCCTGTACAACCTCGGCTTCGCGATCTTCAGCGTCGCGTCGCTGGCGTTGTCGGTGGACCCCTTCACCAAGAGCGGCGGAGCGCTCTGGCTGATCGGCTGGCGATTCGTCCAGGCCTTCGGGGGCGCGATGCTCACCGCCAACTCCGCCGCCATCCTGACCGACGCTTTCCCGGCCTCGCAGCGGGGCATGGCGCTCGGCGTCAACCAGGTCACCGCGCTGGCCGGGCAGTTCCTCGGGCTGGTCGCGGGCGGGTTGCTGGCCGTGATCGACTGGCGCGCCGTGTTCTGGGTGAGCGTTCCCTTCGGCGTCCTCGGCACCATCTGGTCGTACCGTAGCCTGCGCGAGGTCGGCACCCCCAAGAGGGCCCGCGTCGACTGGGCGGGCAACCTGACGTTCGTGGCGGGCACCACCGCGATCCTCGCCGCGATCACCTACGGCATCCAGCCGTACGGAGGGAAGCCGACCGGCTGGGGCAACCCCATGGTCCTCGGGGGGCTGGGCGCGGGGATCCTGGCGCTCGTGATCTTCTGCGTGGTCGAGACCAAGGTCGCCGAGCCCATGCTGGACCTGCGGCTGATGCGGATCAGGTCGTTCATGGCCGGCAACCTCGCCACGCTGCTGACGTCGATCTCGCGGGGCGGGCTGCAGTTCATGCTGATCATCTGGCTGCAGGGCATCTGGCTGCCGCTGCGCGGGTACGACTTCGAGGACACCCCGCTGTGGGCGGGCATCTACATCCTCCCGCTGACCGTGGGCTTCCTGATCGCCGGACCGCTCTCCGGCCACCTGTCCGACCGGTACGGCTCGCGGGCCTTCGCCACCGGCGGACTGATGATCACCGCGCTGTCCTTCGTCGGGCTCGTGCTGCTGCCCGTGCGCTTCGACTACCCGCCGTTCGCCCTGCTGCTGCTGGCCTGTGGCATCGGCATGGGGATGTTCTCGGCGCCGAACACCTCCTCCATCATGAGCAGCGTGCCGCCCGGCCGGCGCGGGGTCGCCTCGGGGATGCGCGCGACCTTCCAGAACTCCGGCAGCGCCCTTTCCATCGGCGTCTTCTTCTCTCTCATGGTCGCCGGACTGTCCGGTACGTTGCCCGGGGCCCTCGCCTCGGGCCTGGAGAGCCACGGCGTGCCAGCCTCGGCCGCCGCCCACGTGGCGGGCCTACCGCCGGTGAGCACGCTGTTCGCGGCCTTCCTCGGCGACAACCCGATCGGCCACCTGCTCTCCTCGACCGGCGTGCTGAGCACGCTGCCGGCACACGACGTGGCGGTCCTCACCGGGAAGCAGTTCTTCCCGGAGCTGATCTCCGGTCCGTTCCACCATGGGCTGGTGACCGTGTTCATCAGCGCCGCGGTGATGGCCACCATCGCCGCCGCGGCCTCCGCCCTGCGCGGCGGCCGCTACACCTATACAGAACAAGCTCCTTCGGAGCACAAGGAGGCACGCATATGAACGACGCGATGTGGGCAGGCACCGTCACCGTCACGGGTCACGAGGGGGCCGAGCTGGAGGCCTACCTGGCCCGGCCACTCGGCGACGGGCCGCGCGGCGGCGTGGTGGTCATCCACCACATGCCCGGGTACGACGAGGCGACCAAGGAGATCGCCCGGAAGTTCGCGGCCAACGGGTACGCGGCGCTCTGCCCGAACCTCTACTCGCGGGAGGGCGCCGGGGTCAGCCCCGACGACCAGGCCGCCGCCGCGCGGGCGAAGGGCGGTATCGCGGACGAGCAGCTCGTCGGCGACGTCGCCGGGGCCGCGGCGTACCTCAACTCGCTCGACCACGCCAACGGCAAGATCGGCGTGATCGGCTACTGCTCGGGCGGGCGGCAGTCGTTCCTGGCGGCCTGCTCGCTCCAGATCGACGCGGCGGTCGACTGCTACGGCGCCTTCGTGGTCAACGACCCGCCCGCGGAGTTCCCGCTCAAGGTCTCTTCGCTGATCTCCAAGGCCCCCGACCTGTCCTGCCCGCTGCTCGGGCTGTTCGGCGAGCAGGACTCCTATCCGGGGCCGGAGGAGGTCGCGGTGCTGGCCGCCGAGCTGGAGAAGCTGGGCAAGGACCACGAGTTCCACACCTTCGCGGACGCGGGGCACGCGTTCTTCTCCGTCGACCGGCCCGCCTACCGCCCGGCCGCCGCGACGGAGGGCTGGAAGAAGATCTTCGACTTCTACGGCCGTCACCTCAGCGCCTGACAGGAGAGATCAGCGTGTGCACCTACCTCACCGAGAAGATCGAGCTCGACGGCGCCGGCAAGGGCGGCAACGGCTGGTTCACGGTCAGGGAGGGCCTGGTCTACGTCGACCACCCCTTCCACGCCTGCCATGAGCACACGGTGAACATCGACTTCACCAACCCGGCCGAGGGCCCCTCGGCCCGGGTGGCGGTCGAGCTCACCGAGGAGTCGGCCCTCGCCCTGGTGGAAGCCATCCAGAAGGCCCTCGCCGCAGCCCCACCCGGTCTCGCCTCCGGCCGCCACTGACCTGCCGCCACTCCCCTTCCAAGGCTCGCCCGGGCGCCCGTAGTTAGGCCTTTCTTGGAAGGGGCCTCGATGACTGCCGCCAGCGGGTGGCGGGTCCGGCGGGTCTGGAGGAAGCAGCGGTTGGAGTGCCAGACCCTGGACCCAATGGCGCGCAGCACCGATCTGCAGTAGTTCAGATAGCATGAAAGTCATGACGACGAAGAGCTTCCCGTACAGTGCCTTCCTGCGTGGGCCGTCTCTGGTGCTGCCGTCACTCGATGACGCGGACGTCGTTCTGGAGCGTAGGGATGACGAGAACCTCATCCTGATGCGCGCCGAGCGCTTCGAAGCAGGCGTCGCCACCCTGCGCATCGCGGCTCGCGCCTTGGCGATCCTTGCCCGGCGTAACGGCGATCTCGCCGAGGAGGTGCTCGCCGAAGAGCTGCCGTGGACCACCTGGTTGCCCGAGATGGAGCGCCATTCCTGTGTGCGTGAGCTGCTCGGTCACTTGGTCGCAGGAGCGGATACGGGGGAACTGGTGCCCTTCAGCCGGGCGCTGATCTCCTGGCGATCCACTGCTGTCGCGTGGAGCGATCCGCAGCTCGCACGTGACCTCCAGGGTCCGTTCCCCGGTGACGGAGCAGATGTTCCACGGCCTCTCGGTGAGTCCGCGTGACCGGCCGGGGAAATGAGGTGCTACGCGCAAAACCATGGATCGTACGGTTCGCTGATCGTAGAGCGGCTGAGGGCTGGAGTCATCTCACGCTGTCCCGGCAGATCGCCTCGAGCACCTCGAGGTAGAGAACTCTCCCGTGAGCGATGAGCTTTCCTCATGCTCCAGGACACGACTTGATCGTTGAGTGACCCTGGTGCTGGCCAGAGAGATCAGGCCACTCAGCAGAGCATCGAGGAGCGCAGCCATGACTTCCCGAGTCGGATCCCAACCGACGCGTATGGGGCATGCTGGTTCGTCCCGTTTGAGGGTCAGAGACGGCTGAGGATCTTGGCGAGGGTTTCGGCGACCTGTTCCTGTTGGGCGGGGGTCAGGTGGGGGTGCATGGGGAGCGAGAGGATCTCGTTCGCCGCCTTCTCGGTCACCGGGAAGTCGCCGGGGCCGTGGCCGAGGTGGCGGAACGCCGGCTGGAGGTGGACCGGCACCGGGTAGTGGATCTGGGCCTGCACCCCGGCCTCCTGGAGGCCGGCCAGCACCTTGTCGCGCTCGGGCACCCGGATGACGTACAGGTGCCAGACATGGACGTTGCCCGGCGCCGTGCGCGGCAGCCGTACCCCGTCGATGTCGGACAGGAGCGTCTCGTAGCGGCCGGCCGCCGCGCGGCGCAGCTCGTTCCACCGTGCCAGGCGCTTGAGCTTGGCACGGAGCACCACCGCCTGGAGGGTGTCCAGCCGGGAGTTGAAGCCGAGCGTCTCGTGCTGGTACTTGACCTCGCTGCCGTGGCTGGTCAGCAGCCGGATCGCGCGGGCCGGCTCAGGTGAGGAGGTGAGCACGGCCCCCGCCTCGCCGTACGCGCCGAGGTTCTTGCCCGGGTAGAAGCTCGTCGCGGCCAGGCCGACCGGCGGACGTCCCGCCTGGTCCGCGCCCTGGGACTGCGCGGCGTCCTCGACGACGGCGAGGCCGTGCCGCTCCGCGAGCCCGTGCACGGCGGCCATGGGGGCCTGCTGGCCGTACAGGTGGACCGGGAGGATCGCCGCCGTGCCGGGGCCCGCGGCGGTGGCCGCGGACTCGGGGTCGAGCAGGAGGTGGTCGTCGTCGCAGTCGGCCAGGATCGGTCGCAGGCCGGCCCGTACGACGGCCTCGGCGGTGGCGACGAACGTGTTGGCGGGCAGCACGGCCCCCGAGCCGGGCGGCAGGTCGTACGCGCGCAGGGCCAGCTCGATGGCGTCGGTGCCGTTGCCCACACCCACGCAGTGCGGCACGCCGGAGAAGGCCGCGAACTCCTCCTCGAAGGCGGCGACGTCGGGCCCCTGGACGAAGGCGGTGTTCTGGAGCACCCGGTCGAAGCCCTGGAGCACCTCCTCGGCCACCTCGGCATGGGCGGCTTTCAGATCGACGAACGGGATCATGTGCGTGCTCCATCATCAACGGTGCTTGTACGGATAAAACGGGCGGGCACGCCAGCCCAGACCTGGCGGGCCGGGACGTCCCGGAGGACCACGGAGCCCATGCCGACGAGGGCGTAGGAGCCGATCGTGAGGGTCTCGCGCACGAGGGCGCCGGAGCCGATGTAGGCGCCCCGCCCGACGTGGACGCCCCCGGCCAGCCGGGCGCCCGCGGCCAGCGTGACGTAGTCGCCGACCACGTCGTCGTGGGTGAGCGTCACGTGGGGCATCACGCTCACGTGCGCCCCCACCGTGACCGATGCGGTCAGCACCACCTGGGCCAGCACGACCGATCCAGGGCCGATCGTGGACGACCGGGACACGCTCGCGCCGGGATGGACCAGGGTCGCGTACCGCTCCGGCGGCAGGCCGAAACGGGCGACGATGCGCGCGCGGCTGGCGTAGTCGCGGGAGTTACCCGTGCACACCACGATCCGCGCGTCGTCGCGCTTCAGTGCCTCGTCGGAGCCGCCCAGTACGGGCACGCCGTCCAGGACGGTGCCGTGCTTGCCGGGATCGTCGTCCAGGTAGCCGAGCAACTCCCAGGTGGGGGAGATGTCGTTGATCGCCTCCACGGCCTGCGCGGTCTCGCGGGCGAACCCGCCGGCTCCGACGATGAGCAGAGGGGTCATGCCGCGCGGCCTATGCTTCGCGTGGCTTGCGGGGTCGTGCTCACGTCGCCTCCCGGATGTTTCGCAGAACCTGCCGGTTGCGGTACGCGTACAGCACCGCCGCGCCGACTCCCGCCAGGCCGGCGACGGCCAGGGCGAGCAGATCGAGCGGGATCAGGTCTACGGCCAGTGTCGCCACGCCGTACACCGCGAGGGCTGTGAGCGCTCCGGGGAGGAATGCGCCGAGCAGCCGCCCAGCACCCACCCCCGTACGGCCCAGTTGGAACAGATAAGCCGGAATCACCACCGCCGTGGAGACCGCGACCAGTGCGATCGGTGCTCCCCGCAGCCCGGCCACCTGGATGCCCGTGTAGACCGCCGGCGCGAGCGCGCAGAGCCACAGCACCTGGATGGCGAACACAGCACGGGAGCGCTCGAGCACCACTAGGTAGTCGTACATGAGCTCTGACAGGATGCGCAGGCTGGCGAACACCCCGAGCCAGGCGAGCACGTCCGCGGCCGGCTGCCACTCCGCGCCGTACACGAATCTGATCAGCGCCGGTGCGCTCCCGCTGAGCAGCAGGCAGACAGGTGCGGTGAGCCCTACCAGCAGTCCCGCGGTGGTGAGGAAGGCGCGGTTCAACCTCGGCCTGTCATGCTGGAGGCGGGCGAAGGCAGCCGGGGCCACGGCGCGCACCGGCTGGGAGAACACGGCGATCGGCCACCCGGACAGGTTGAAGGCCAGCACGTAGAAGCCCAAGGCGACCGGGCCCAGCAGGTGACCGACGAGGATCTGGTCGATATATCCGGCTGCGAAGACCACTAGCGACGAACCGGCCAGCGGTAACCCGAACCGCAGGAGCCGCCGGATCACCTCCCTGTCGAACCCGAAGCGGAGCCGGTGCGGGGCGAACACCACGCACAGCGTGCCGCCCGCCAGCGAACCGCACACCCGGCCGACCGCCAGGCTCATCGCCCCCCACCCGAGGAGGGCGAGGACGAGTGAGATGACCGCGCCGAGCCAGCTGTCGACCTGATCCACGATCGCCTTGCGGCCCTGCATGAACTCCCGCTGCATGAGCGCGGCCGAGGTGGAGACGACCCCGTTGATGAGCACGCTGAGCGCGAGTATTCGTATGGGGCCGGTCGCGGCGGGGTTTCCCATGGCCTCGGCGAACGCGGGCGCCACGCTGAAAACGGCGATGCAAATGATCAGGCTGGAGGCCGTGGCCAGCGTGGTGACGGTGGGGATGATACGCCGCGGATCGTCCGGCCAGCGTACGATCGCCAGGCTGACCCCCAGCTCGTTGATGCTGAGCATGGCCAGCAACGCCACCAGCGCCACGGCGAATGTGCCGAACTCCATGGGGCCGAGCACGCGCGCGAGCACGATGCCTATGGCAAGCGTGCCGAATCTCGCGCTGATAGTGCTGATCAGGCTCCAGCCCAGGGCTCGCCGGGCCTTCGCCTTCAGCGAGGCCTCAACGGGCATGCCCGGCCCCGTGGCTTCGTCGCCCGGTCCGGCGATCTCGCCGGGTTCAGGGGAGGTGTCCGGCCTCACGCCTCCGCCTCCCTCCGCGGAGGAGGAGGTCGCCGGTGGACCTGTCACCCGCGCTCCCTGGCGACCGCGTTGAAGTCGTCGCGCGCTTGCGTGCCGCGCAGCCGCTGGTAGCGGCGGCGTAGCTTGTGGGCCGCGACACCCTGCGCGGTGCCGATGGCGTCTCGCGCGGAGGGGCGCTCGATGATCGCCTGCTCGTAGATCTGCACCTGGACCCGGGCGGCGCCCTCCAAGCTGAACCGGTCGACCACCAGTGCCCTGCCGTGATCGCCGAGCTTGGCACGGAGCTCAGGGTCGCCGTAAAGCTTGCGCACCGCCGCCTCGAACCGGGCGGGGCCTTCCTCGCGCCCGGCGCCCAGGTCGTACCAGCCGCGGCTGAGGAAGAGCGGCTCGCTGTCAGGGGTGAGCAACTCGAAGAAGCCGCGTTCGCCCTGGACGATGAGGGGTTTGGCGAAGGCCAGGGAGCGCAACGCGGAACCACCCATGCCCAGGCAGACCATGGCGGCCGCGTAGGCGGGGCGAGGGTCGGTGAGTTCACCGGTCAGCACCACTACCCGGCGGCCCGCAGCCGCATTGGCGGCCGCGGCATGCTCCTCGACCTGCGCGCGGGCCGTGCCGTCACCCACCACGATCAGCCGCAGGTCGAGGTCGGCGGCCAGGCGGCCCACCGTGTCGATCGCGGTCAGTATGCCTTCGAGTTTCAGCTCGGGCACCAGCCGGCAGACCACCACGATGTCCATCGGTCCTGGAGAGAGGTCGTACTTCTCGCGGAAGTCATCCACAGGGTGGCCAGGGGCGTTGGCGGTGACGTCCACAGGGGGCTCGATCAGGTGAACCCGGCGATGGTGTGGCGCGGCTCGCTCCTGAATTTCCCGCGTGCCGACCACCAGGGTCAGCGACGGTGGCAGGAAGGGCGCGACCACCAGCGACATGATCGTGCAGACGGCCGTGGCCGGGCCCCGCCCTCTCGCCCCCGCCCCCATACCGCCCACGGCCGTGTAGTACGCCTCGACGCCGGGCGGCCACTCGTAGCCATGGACGACGTCGATCCGCCGGGACTCGACGAGAGACCGCAGGCGGCGGATAGTGGTCCGTGATGGGCGGCGCCGGTGCATATCGAGCTCGATGTGCTCCAGACCGGCGTCGGTCACGTTGCGCACCAGCGGCCCGGGCTCGCTGATCACGGTCACCTCGTGACCCAGCTTCTGCACGGCGGCGGCCAGCTCGACGGCGTTGAGCTGGCTGCCGCCGACCTCCATCGAGTGCGGGTAGACCAGGATGCGGCGTGTCATGCGACTCGCCCCGCCGCGCGCATCGCCTCGACCACCTGGTCCTGCTCCGCCTCGGTCATGGTGTGGAACAGGGGAAGGATCAGCGAGTTGGCGGTCAGCCACTCCGTGGCCGGCAGTTCGGCGTTGGACATGCCGGCGTAGGCCGGTTCCAGGTGGGATGCCATGATCCCGCGCCGGGCCGACACGCCCCGGTCGGACAGGAAGGCCATCAGGGCGTCGCGGCCGATGGGGAAGTCATCCGGCAGCGCGACCCAGAACGACTGGTAGTTGGTCGTGCCGTGCTCGGGATCGGCGACCATACGAAGTCCAGGCATGTCGCCGAGCAGCTGGTGGTACCGGGTGGCCAGGGCGCGCCGGCGTTCGATCATCTCGCCGAGCCTGCCCAGCTGTACCAGCCCGACCGCCGCCTGGAGGTCGGTCATCCGGTAGTTGAAGCCAACCTCGAGGTATTGCTCCGGGGTGGTGATGCCCTTGGCGTGCCGGTCAGCGGCGCTGACGCTCATGCCGTGCTCGCGAAGCCGTCTGGCTCGTGCGGCCAGCTCGGCGTCCGCCAGAGTGATCATGCCGCCCTCGCCGGCGGTCAGCAACTTGCGCGGGTGGAAGGACCAGGCGGCGAGCTGCGCCCCCGCACCCACCGGGCGGTCCTTGTACGTCGAACCCGCCGCGCAGGCCGCGTCCTCGATGATGACCAGATCCGGGTGGGCCGCCCGGACCTCGTCGACGTCGGCGGGCACCCCGGCCTGGTGGACGAGGATCACCGCCCGAGTTCGCGGGGACAGTACGGCGTCGATGGTCTTGGCGGTCAGGTTGCCGGTCGCCGGATCAATGTCGGCGAACACCGGTTCCGCGCCCGCGTGGCGTACCACGTTGGCGGTTGCGATGAACGACAACGACGGCACGATGACCTCGGCGCCTGCGCCGATGCCGGCGAGCACGAGGGACAGGTGCAGCGCCGTGGTGCACGACGAGACGGCGACGCCGTACTCCGCCTGGACCAGCTCGGCGAAACCGCGCTCGAACTCCGCGACCCGCGGTCCCTGCGCGACCCAGCCCGAGGCGATCACCTCTGCCACCGCCGCCTGCTCCTCAGGCCCGAACCACGGCCGCATCACCGGGATCATTACCCGGCCACCTCCCTTGACGTCTGCGACGTCGAATCGATGTCGAGCAGCTTCGCGATCACGCGGACCCGCTCATTCCAGTCGTGCAGCGCCGCGAACTCCCGGCGGCGGCTCGCCAGGGCGTCGGTCCGGGGCGCGGCCAGTTCGGCCGTGACCGCCGCGGCGAACGCTTTCGGAACCTCCCGTGCCTCTCCAGGGGAAACCGTCCTGATCAGCTCCCCGGCGCCGAGCCACCGAGTCGCGGGCAGGTCCGTCGAGACCACCCCCCGCCCGGCGGCGAGGTACTCCAAGGTCTTCAGCGGGAAGCTCGCCCGGTTGAAGGCACTGTCGGCGTATGGCGTGAGCCCCACGTCGATCACCCGCAGATACGACCGCATGGTCTCGTACGGCTTGCGCCCGACCCAGTGAACTCCTGGCCGGTTCACCAGCGCGGGGAAACGCTCGGGTTCGTACCCCTCGGAACGAGGGCCGACGAGCACCAGCGGATGACCCCCGTCGGCGACGGCCTCCAGCAGCGACAGGTCGATGCGCCCGTTGATGTGCCCGACGAACCCGGCGACGGGCGTGCTGGCGAGCTCGGAGGGCAGATCGTCGGGCCATGGGGACGTGTCCACGTCCGCGCAGGCATCGCTGTCGCACCCGTTCGGCACCAGCGTCGCGTCCCTACCGAGGGACTTGGCGCGTTCCACCAGGTCAGGCGAGACGACCGCGACCCGGTCCGCCCGGGTCGACATCCGCGTCCCGATGCGTTCGAGCTGCCCGGCGGCCATGCCGAGCAGCGACGCCCCGGCGCTCAGGTCGTCGGTGATGTAGTGCAGCGTGCGGGCGCCGGAGGAGACACCCAGGATGTCGGTGGTGCCGGAGACGATCACGGCGGTGATCCGGCGTCCGAGCGTGCGGGCCGTACGGCGGACGGCCCGGCGTGCCAGCGCCGCTGTGACCTGGTTGACGCCCGTACGGTGGGCCGCTGGGGGAGCGGCGGGGGTGAGCCGCCAGAGCCCTGGCCGGATCGTGGTGAGCTCACTGGTCAAGGGGCTGCCGCCCGCCCGCCTGAGCATGGAAGCGGGCGGGTCGACGTAGAGCACGTCGACCAGCCTGCTCAGCCGGTCCGCCATCTGCTGGTCGGTGCCCCTGACGCCGTCATAGGCGGTCCCGCCCGCATAGACGAGCAGTGCGTTCATGCGCTGCCGTGTCGCGCCGTGTCGGCCTGCCGTTCCGCGCGCCACCAGGCCACCAGACGGCGCAGTCCCTCTTCGAGGTCGACCTCGGCCTTCCAGCCGAGGCTCTCGGCCGCGGCGCCCACATCGGCCAGCCGGCGGGTCACGTTCGTGGCCGCGCGGGCTGGGCCGTACTCCAGGCCGAGGCCCGTGACGCCCATGGCCGACATCAGCGTCTCAGCCAGCTCCCGCAGGTTGGTCTCCGTGGAACTGGCGATGTTGAAGACCTGGTCGGTCGCGTCACTCGCCGCCGCCAGTAGGTTGGCTCGGGCGATGTCCCCGGTGTAGATGAAGTCCATGGTCTGCAGCCCGTCGCCGAGGATGAGCGGCGGCTGTCCGGTCTCGATGCGCTCCATCCAGCGGATCAGCACCTCGGTGTAGACGCCATGGATGTCCATTCGGGGGCCGTAGACGTTGAAGTAGCGCAACACCACGTAGTCGAGCCCGCGCATGGCGTGGAAGCTGCGAAGCAGGCCCTCGTTGAACGTCTTGGCCGCTCCGTACAGGGTGTCGTTGTCGTACGGGTGATGGTCCTCACGGGTGGGGAACTCGGTGGCGAGGCCATACACCGACGCCGAGGACGCGGCGACCACCTTGCGCACGCCCGCGTCGGCCGCGGCTTCCACGACCTCGTAGGTGCCGTCGACGAGGACCTCGAGTGCCAGCCGCGGCTCCTCTACGCACTGGGTGATGCGAATGGCGGCTTGGTGGAAGACCACATCCATGCCCTGGACGGCCGACCGGACCAGGTCGCGGTCGCGGATGTCGCCCTCCACGACCTTCAGCTTGTCGCCGTGTGCGGCGAAGGCGCCCGCCAAGTTGGCCCGGTGGCCGCGGACGAAGTTGTCCAGCACGACTACCTCGGCCGCTCCGCCGTCGAGAAGCTGGTCCACGATCGTCGAGCCGATCGTGCCCGCTCCCCCCGTGACGAGACAGCGACTGTTTTTGATCATCGGGTGGCTCCCCCAAGTTCGATTCTCTTGCCGTCATTGTCGATGCTGCGGCCGGCGGCCTCGAGCAGGGCGAGCACCCGGAGTCCCGAGCGGCCGTCGGTGAGGGGCGCCCGTCGCTCCTGAATGGAGGCGGCGAACTCCGCCATCACCCCCCGCAGCGCCTCGCGCTCCGGCAGAGCCGGTACGACGACGTCACCGGTCCGGTAGGAGATAAGGGCCGCGCGGCGCTCGTCCGCGCCTGCGGACGCCAGGTCCACTCCCCGGTCGTAAATCGCGAGGCGCTGGGCGGGATTGACGTCGTCCCACACGATCGTGCGGCGGGACCCGCCGATCACGGTCGTACGGATCTTGGTCGGGCTGAGCCAGTTCACGTGGATGTGGGCGATCGCCCCCGACGACAGCCAGAGCGTCAGGTAGGCCAGGCACGGCCGTCCCGCCCCGATCGGGTCGGAGGTATGTGCCGCCACCGCGACCGGGGTGACGTCCTCGGCCAGTACGAAGTCGAGAATCGACAGGTCATGGGGCGCGAGGTCCCACAGCACGTCCACGTCGGGCTGGACCAGACCGAGGTTGATGCGCACCGAGTCGACGAATTGCACGTCCCCGAGATCGCCGGACGCGATGAGGTCGCGGATCTTACGGACGACCGGCGTGTAGCAGAAGGTGTGGTCGAGCATGAGCACCCGCTCCCGCTCCTCGGCGAGGGCGACCAGCTTGGCGCCCTCGTCGAAGGTCGGGGTCAGCGGTTTCTCCACCAGGACGTGCTTGCCCGCTTCCAGGGCGGCGCGAACCAGGTCGAAATGGGTTCGCGCCGGGGTGGCGATCGCTATCGCTTCCACTGCCGGGTCGTTGAGCACCTGCTCGATCGAGCTGGTCGCCTTTACCGTGGTGTAGTGGCCGAGCACCGCCTTCGCCCGGTCCTTGTCAAGGTCGCACAGCCACGAAAGACGTAGCTCCGGTGTGGCCATCGCGTTGCGCACCAGGTTCGGGCCCCAGTAGCCGGCACCGATCACGGCAAGGCCGATCGACGTCACGCAGGTCTCCTTTCGTTCACAAGGTGACCAGCTGCACCTGGGCGCGGCTGGTCACGGGAGGATGGATATCGAACCGCGGGCAGATGAAGCCTCTGGTCGCAGATCGATTACGGCGTCAGCTCCCGGGGGTGAAAAGTACGTCCACCCAGTAGTTGTCGCCGTTGTAGCTGGAGGTCGGGAAGCCGGACGACACGCCGTACCCGTAGACGCCGTTGCCACCTCCCGCACCATTGTTGACGAGGGCGCGCAGCGGGGAGTTGTCGTAAGCTCCGGAGTTGAAGAATCCGGTGTCGCCCGCGTAGTGTCCCTGCGGCGCATGGTAGGACGCCACGTATATCTGGCCCGCCGTGACGCTGACAGGCGTGCTGAACGTCAGTGTCTGCCAGCCGGAGGCCGTCTCGTTGGCGAACGTGCCTGTCGCCAGGAGGGTGCCGGTCGCGCTCCACAGGTTCCCCGTGTGGGTGCCCGTGTTCTCGGCGCTCTTGTAGAACCGGACCCCCGTGATGGTGCCATCCATTTCGGCTGTGAACTTCAGGCCCAACTCGACTGAGCTGGAGTCGTTGTTCGACGGGTTGGCCGGGGTCGCGTTGCTCGCGAATATGGAACACGGGCAGCTCGTCGCGCCTCCGGTGGTGAACGACCACGACGTGGGTGTCATCGTGTTGTTCGCGTCGTCCTTCGCCCCGGAGACCGTGACGGTGTACACGGTGTTCTGCGCCAGGGCGTTGTCCGGCGTGAAGGTGAGCAGCGTTCCGGCCTGGTTGAGCGACCGGGTGCCTGCCACCGTCTGGTTGGCGGCGTTCTTCACCGTGATCACGGCGGTGTTGTCTTGGATCGGCTCGCTGAATGTCGCTGTCACCGCGGTACCGGTGGCCACGCCTGTGCCTCCGTGGTCGGGAGACTTGAGCGTGACGTACGGCGCCGTGGTGTCGGCCAGCTTGCTGAACACCACGTCCACCCAGTAGTTGGTCGCCCCCCACGAGTCCGTCGGATACGCGCGCGCGCCGTACTTGTACACGCCGTTGCCGCCGCTCTGGCCGCTGGCCAGGGCCTGGAGCGGGGACGCGGTCACCGCCGAGGCGAGCCCGTTCGAGGTCGCCCCGTAGTGGCCGTTCGGCGCATGGTAGGACGCGACGTAGGTGGTGTTCTTGGTGACCGGCACGGGGTTGGCGAAGTGCACTTCCTGCCAGCCAAGGGTCGATTCGTCGGTGAAGGTGGCCGTGGCCAACTCCTGACCGGTCGACGACCACAGGGTTCCGGTGTGCGTTCCCGTGTTGCCGGTGCCCTTGTAGAAACGGACGCCTTCGATGAAGCCGTCAACGTTCGCCTGGAACTTCACGCCCACCTCCAGTGCGCCGCTGTCGTTGGCGCTCGGCTCGGAGGGGACGGTCACGTCCGCCCACAGACTGCAGGGGCAGACGCCGGCCGTCCAGGTCTTCGCGGTGGTGAAGGAGAAGGTGTACGGCTGCGCCATCGTGTTGTTCGCGTCGTCCTTCGCCCCGGAGACCACGACGGTGAACCGCTCACCGGGAGCGAGCGGCGCGGTGGGCACGAACGTGAGCGAGGTGCGGGTGGGGTCGAGAGACGCCGTGCCGACGACGTTGGCGTTCGTGGAGTCCTTCAGCGTGAAGGTCGCGGTGCCGGCCTGTACGGGCTCGCCGAAGGTCACCTTGGGCTGGACCGTGGTGGGCACGCTGGAGGAGCCGGGCAGGGGAACCGCCGACGTGGGAGCCGGCGGGTAGATGTCGTTAATGGTGAAGACGACGTCCACGTAGTAGTTGCCGCCGTTGTACGTCTGGTTGGGGAAGCCCGCGCCCACCCGGTAGACGCCGTTCCCCGCGACCTCGGTGGCCTGCGGTGCGGTCAGAGGGGCGTTCGTCTTCGCCTGGTAGCGGTAGTAATTCCCGTCACCGGCGTAGTGGCCGTTCGGGGCGTAGTAGGAGGCGATGTAGTCGGTGTTGGCTGTGATGAACACCGGTGAGGCGAAGGTCAGCGTCTGCCAACCGGTGCTGGTCTCCCCGGTGAAGGTTCCGGTGGCCAGGGCTGTGCCGTCGGTCTTCCACAACGTGCCGGTGTGGGTGCCGGAGTTGCCCGTGCCCTTGAAGAACTTGACTCCGGTCAGGTAGCCGTTGACGGCCGAATGGAACCGCACACCGAGCTCCACCGCGCTGTTGTCGTTCTCCGACGGGTTCGCGGGAACCGTGGAGGAGCCGAACAGACTGCACGGGCAGTCGACAGTGACGCTCTTGGTCGCCTCGACGCCGACGTTGCCGCTGTCGTCGACCGAGCGGGCCTTGAGCGTGGTCGCTCCGACACCGCTGACCTTCCATGAGTAGGTCCAGGTGGTGCGCCCGGTGGCGGGGTGCCAGGTGGTGCCGCCGTCGCTGGAGACCTCCACCGCGCCGACCTGCCCGCCCGTGTCGGCGGCCGTGCCGCTGACGGTGACGGTGGATCCGTTGTTCACGGTGGCGTTCGTGGCGGGCACGCCGATCGTCGCGGTGGGCGCCGTGGTGTCGGTCGACTTGGTTGCCGCGTTCAGCCCCGCCTGCAAGGACTTAGGCTGCACGCCCATGTCGGCGAACAGGTTCACGGTGGCCTGTTTGATCCGGGAGTCGGTGTAGTCGGTCTGGTTGTAGCTATCGTGCTGAGCGTCGAGCCCCCAGGTCCACTGCACGGTCCCGGCACCGAAGACCAGCGCGCCGCTCGCCGCGCGGTACATGGTCATGCGGTGGGTGGCGCTCTTCACGTCCACGTTGGTGCCGTAGTCGACGAGCACCTGCTCGGCCGTCGCCGTGGTGGTGGACAGCGGCACTAGACCCTTGGGCCGGAAGCCGTTGTCGATGTCCTCATCCCACTCGTAGCCGACGACGCCGGGGATGCTCACAGAGCCGGAGACCTGATTGGCGACCGAAGTGCCGCGCCAGAAGCGCATCTTGCCGTCGGCCGCGGGCACGGTCAGCGGAATGGCCGCGCAGCCGTCGTTGGACGTCGTGCAGTTCACCGTGAACAAGGTGCCGGTGAGGGCGTTCTCAGGACGGCCGCCGTCGGCGGGCGGGCTGAACCTCGGGTCACGCCAGGTTCCCGTCCAGACGTTGGGCGTCGGATCGATCTTGGCGTTGGCGTGCGTCTCCTTATAGGTGACCAAGGTGCGGTAGTTGTTCTCCCAGCGGGTCTTCCAGTAGACCTCGTTGCCGCTGAAGAATCCCAGGTTCACCCCGTGGTCGCGCGCGTTCTCGAACGCCGTGCGCTCCTCGCCCGACCAGTATTCGTCGTGGCCGACCGACAGCACGACCTTGTGGCCGAGCAGGAGGTTCGGGGTCCTAGCCGCGTCGAGGGTCGCGATGTACGACACGTCGTACCCGTTCGACTCCAAGAAGCGGATCATGGGGTACTCGTTGGCCCACACGAAGTCACGGCCCCACGGGGTCGACCCCCGGGTGTTGAACGGCCGGTTGTAGCTCAGCTTCACGGCACGCCCGGCGGCGGCCACGCTGTCCCCCCGGTAGAAGCTGTTCACCGCCTTGTTGGGGTTGTCCTCAGTCGCCTGCACGTCGCCCCAGGAGTTGTACGCCTGCCACGTCGTGTCCGAGGTTTTGAACAGGATGTCGGACTGACGCGAGTCGTCGCGGACCACGAAGACGACGTGGGTGTCGTCGTCGGTGTCGGTGCGCACGACGTGGGCGAAGTAGACGCCCGAGACCATCGTTGTCGGAACGGTCCAGCTCGAGACGGTGGCCCAGTTGCACTCCACCATGCCGGTGGTGGTGTTCTCCGGACAGCTCGGCTGCGTCCGCGCGGCCGAGGCCGTGGCGGGCACCGAGGTGATCTTGCGGGCGCCGTTCCCCTGGTAGTAGCCGATCCGGTAGATGTCGACCCTGAGAGCCAGGGCGCTGGACCGGATCTTGAAGTTCACGGTCTGGCCGAGGTTGACGCTCATCTGGTCGGCGTAACCTTCGACCGTCCCTCTCGAGTCGGTCTCCCACTCGGTGGACGGGTTGCCGGTCAGACTGTTCTCACAGGTGACCGCGTTTCCGCCCGCGTCACAGGGACCTGCGGCTACGGCGGGGGGCGTCGGCGCCGACAGAAGAGCGGCAAGGCTGACCACCGCCGCGGCGATGGCGTACTTGGATGAGCGCGCGGCTTTGTGCCAAATCATGACGCTCCAACGTGGATGTTACGAATGTTGACCCTCGGTGAGGTGCACGCTGAAGCGTGGAACCATCCAAAAGACGCCAATGTTGCCTCTGTGGTTTACGTGACCGGGGATCGTGAGGGCAGCGGTTGCTGAGAGTCAGGGTGTGACGGGCCTGTCTTCGGGCGTGACGGACGGCTCAGGCGCCGTTCCATGGGCCGCTCGACGAGCCGGTAGAGCACCCACGCCGCGAGTACCGCGACGCCGAGCGTCCCTGCGAAGGTGGCGGCGAGGACGGGGGCTGGTTGGTCCTTGCCGATGAGGCCGGTGCCGAGGCGGATCACCGGCTGGTGGACCAGGTAGAAGGCGAAGGAGATCTCGCCGAGCCAGATGAACGCGGGGGAGGCGAACACCGTCCGGGATCCCCGGAGGTCAGAGCGGGCGGCCGCTGCCAGGAGGAGAGCGAGCGGCACGGCGGTGCCGGCGACCCACTGCCAGCGCTGGGCCAGGAGCGGGACGGCGAAGTAGGCGCCAAGGACGACCGCCCCCGACACGACTAGTCCCGGGCCGCGCCACCGCCCTTCGCGGACCATCAGCGCCACGGTCATGCCCAGGCAGAACTCCAGTGCGCGGGTGACCGGGAACACCCATACGAACCAGTACGCGATGGGGTCAGGCAGGGGAAGGGCCAGCAGCGGTACGCACCAGATCGCCATGGCGAGGGCCGAGGCGAGGGCCCACAGCCGTCGCGCGGGCACGCGCCGGAGCAGCGGCAGCAGCAGCGGAAAGGCCGCGTAGAAGGCGGCCTCGCAGGCGAGTGACCAGGCCGGGGTGTTTCCGCCGAAGTAGAAGACCGGGTCGGGGATCCAGCTTTGCACCAGAAAGAGGCCGCTGAGCGCCGGAGCCGCCCCGACGGCCTTGTGTGTCATCGCCAGGATCGCCAGAACACCCACCCAGGTGACCACGTGGTTCGGCATGACGCGGGCCGCTCGCCGCCGCCAGAACGCGCGCGGGCTGTCACCTGGTCGTGCCGACCAGGTGAGCACCAGGCCGGAGAGGATGAAGAAGAACGAGACGCCGACAGCTCCTGTCCGGAACAGGACGCGTAGCACCTCGCGCGCATCCGGGGAGGAGGTCATGGGATCGCTGTGGATGTGAAAGCCGAAGACCGCGAAGGCCGCGATCCACCGCAGTCCGGTCAGCGAGGGCAGCCGGGTGGCCGTCAGCGACGTGGTCGCGCCGGAGGAAACGGGAACCGTCAACGAGTCCACCCACCTGGTCAGCCGTCGATCGGACAGCTCACTTTAAAGTGCCGACGACGATTTAGCGACGTATTCGCTTATGACCGTTCCTCGCCACGGATTGTCAACTGGAAAGCGAGATATCCACGCTTTCGGCTTCCTGTGGTCACATGCCCGCTCGAAGGCCCATAATCGGCCGCATGCCACTCCCAGTCGCGACTCTCGTTGTTCCCGCGCACAACGAGGCCGCGGTCATCGGCCGCCTTCTGCGCGGGCTCCTCGACGGTGCGGATCCCGGCGAGTTCTCGATCGTCGTCGTCGCCAACGGCTGCACCGACGCCACCGCCTCGGTCGCCTCGGGGTTCGGCGCCGACGTCACCGTGCTGGAGACCCCCGTCCCGTCCAAGGCGGCCGCGCTGCGTCTGGGCGATGAGGCCGCATCCGGCTTTCCCCGGCTGTACGTCGACGCCGACGTGGAGCTGACGGCGGCCGGCGTACGCGTGCTCGCCGCCGCGTTGGAACGATCCGGGACGCATGCCGCCGCACCCGAGCGTGCTCTTGACCTGGTGAACGTTTCCTGGCCGGTCAGCTGGTACTACGACGTCTGGACCCGGCTTCCCTCGGTCCGTGACGGGCTCTTCGGCCGGGGCGTGATCGCGGTCGACGCCCAGGGCTGCGAGCGGCTGGCGGCGCTGCCGTCGGTGATGGCCGACGACCTGGCCGCGTCCATCGCGTTCTCGGTGTCCGAGCGGGCTGTCGTGCCCGAGGCACGGGTGGGCATCCGCCCGCCCCGCACCTTCGCCGACCTCATGCGGCGGAGGGTGCGCGCCGTGACCAGCGTCACCGAGGTCGAGGGGCGCGACGACATGCCGGCCGCTCCGCGCACGGGCCTGTCCGACCTGGTACGACTGCTGCGAGCCGAGCCGGCGCTGGCCCCGAAGGTCGTCCTCTTCGCGGCCGTGGCGCTACTGGCCAAGGCCAGGGCGCGCCGTGCCGTGCGGCGAGGCGACTACTTGACGTGGCTGCGCGACGAAAGCTCCCGCCAGCCGGGACACGAGTCAGAGCGTCAACCGGGACACCATGTGGAACGTCAACCGGGACAGCAGGCGGGTCACCGGACGGGAACGGGAGAGGCATGATGGTCGCGGATCGCGTCCGCAACGGGATCGCCAAGCTCAGGTGGGGGGTCGGCGCGGTCGGTCTGCCGCAGGCGCTCCGTGGGCTGGCCCGATACGGGGCGCTGCGGCTGCGCGGGCCGCGCACGACCGAGGTGACGTTGCGGCGCTCTGGGGTACGGCTCCGCTATCGGCACCCCAGCCAGACCGTCCCGTTGCTGGTGGTCTTCGGAGACGTGATCGACCCGGAGTACGACTTCCTGACCCGCGTGCTGAGGCCCGGGTGGACGGTCGTGGACGTCGGCGCGGCCATAGGCCAGTTCTCGATCTTCTGCGCGCGGTCCGCCGACGTGCGCGTGCACGCCTTCGAGCCCAGCGCGGGCAACGTGGCGGCGCTGGCGCGCAACGCCGAGCTCAATGGGGTCGCCGACCGGATGAGCGTACACGCGATGGCGCTCTCCGATCAGGTGGGTGAGGCGGTCTTCGCCACGGCCGACGTGACCTACGTCAGCGGGCTCTCGGCTGTCACCAGGTCCGGGTCCACGGACACGGACGGTGCTGGCAGGGGTGAGCGGGTGCGCGTGGAGACCTTGCCGGGAGCATGCCGGGAGCTGGGCTTGGATCACATCGACGTGCTCAAGGTCAATGTGGCGGGCCACGAGCCCGAGGTGCTCGCCGGGGCTGAGCCGTACCTCTCGGAGGGACGCGCGGATGTCCTCATCCTGCTCATCGGACTGGCATCCCTGCCGTGGTACGCCAAGCTGCATCAGGCGGGGTACCGGTTCTTCTTCTACGAGCCGAAGGCCGGTCTGCTGCACGAGGTGAGCCGTTTCGACGAGCCCGGCTTCCTCGGCTCGCGCCCCTCGCCAGCCCGGCACGTCATCGCGATCCGGGACGCGGCGTACGAGCGGGTCACCGAGGGCAAGGTCGGTCTTACACCCTGACGGTCACGTTCCAACGCGGCGCCTCCGGCGGTGGTTTGTGGCACGCTGTGGCCGTGGATTCTATGGGTATCGAAGGCGCTTACGTGTTCAGACCGGCCATTCACGGTGACGACAGAGGAACGTTCCTGGAGTGGTATCGGCAGGACGACCTCGCAGGGGTGGCCGGTCATTCGCTCCGGCTCGCCCAGGCCAACTGCTCGATCTCGCGCAAGGGCACGGTGCGAGGGGTGCACTTCGCGGACGTGCCGCCGAGCCAGGCGAAGTTCATCACGTGCGTGAGCGGCGCGGTGCTCGACGTGGTGGTGGACATCAGGACGGGGTCGCCGACGTTCGGCCGGTGGCACTCGGTCCTGCTCGACGACCGCACGCGCAAGGGCGTCTACGTGGGCGAGGGGCTGGGCCACGCGTTCATGGCGCTCAGTGAGCAGGCCGCGGTCGTCTATTTGTGCTCCGAGCCATACACACCGGCCAGAGAGCACGGGATCCATCCCCTCGATCCGGAGCTGGGCATCGCCTGGCCCGAGGGGGTCGAGCCGCTGCTCTCGGCGAAGGACGCCGTGGCTCCCACGCTGGCCGAGGCCAAGGACAAGGGCTTGCTACCCCGCTACGACGACTGCCTCGCGTACTACACCCACCTGCGTGAATCGGTGGAAAGCTCCATGAGCAGGTAGGCGGGCCTGGAGACGCGAGCCTGTGACACTCGCGATGCGCCGGTAGTCGCCCGGGCAGCGGAACCGGTGAAGGAGTTCGCCTAAGGATCTTCTGCTCTATACCACGATTTAAGGCTTACCTGTAACAAGCAATCCTGACGCCGTAATCCCCTTTCTTCATGCCTATTGCAGCGGATTGGAGGATAAAAACGGGATTCAGGTTGTGTCATCGTTTCCCAACCGCAACAATAGCCTCGCACTGAAACATGATCGGAGTCCGGCGCCCGCAAGTGCCGGAGGTGGAGGCTTGTGCCAGTGAGCAGTTCCCGGCATGCGGACAGGCGGCGCGCACGGCGTCGACCGGCGTCCGCCGAAGCTCGATCCGCTGGGCCTCGGTTCCCCATGGTGGGACGGGTGTCGTTGCTGGCCGCTGCCGCGTTGTTGGGGGCAACCGTAACGGTAGTGGTCGTCAACCGGGAGTCGTCTCCCGCCCAGACCGCGAACGCCGCGCCCGTCTCGGCCGAGGTGACGCTCGAGTCCAGCCTGTGGAAGTCGCAGAAGGCTGTGAAGGGCAAGGCGCAGTCCGAGCACACGCCGCTGGAGCTCGGCACGCGCTTCACGGCGAGCCGTAATGGCGAGGTTGCCGGCGTACGGTTCTACAAGCCCGCCTCCGAGCGTGGCGCGCACCGCGGAAGCCTCTGGGACTCCGACAAGAAGCTGCTCGCCAAGGTGACCTTCACCGGCGAGACGCGCAGCGGATGGCAGCAGGCGCTGTTCTCCGAGCCGGTGCCGATCGTCGCCGGCCGCACCTACACCGTCTCGTACCACACGCAGAACGGCGGGTACGTCGCCGCTCCCGGAGCCCTGGCCGATCCCGTCACGGTCGGCCCGCTGACCGCCGAGGCCGGCGTGTTCGCCCCCTCCGCGAAGGCCGCCTTCCCGTCCCACCGGCACCGGGCACGGGTCAGCTACTGGGTCGACGTCATCTTCAGGCACCGGGAACGCCGCAATGTCCCCCAGCCGTCGGAGACTCCTACGGGTGGCTTCACGGCCACGCCCACGACGTCGCCCAAGCCGGAGAGCCCCGCCACGCCGACGCCCGAGGTCACCGTGTCAGGGCAGCCGTCCGGAGGCACCGACGTCACTCCGAAGCCGAGCACCTCGGCCACGGTGACCTCACAGCCAAGCACCACCCCAACGAGTAGCCAGACGCCGACTCCGAAGCCGGTCACCCCGACGCCGACTCCCAAGCCGTCCACGCCGAAGCCGTCGCTCACTGCGGATCCGACCAACCAGCCGACCGTGGCACCCCCACCGCCAGCGGGCGCCTGGCCGGGGGCCTCTACCACCGGACCGGACGGCACCGCGCTGAAGAGCCACAAGGGCGGCGAGATCCGGGAGGACGGCGCGGTCCTGGACGGCATGGACTTCGCGGACAGCGTGGATGTCTACGCCGACAACGTGACCATCCGCAACTGCCGGGTCATCACCGGCGGCTACTGGGGCATCCAGCTACGGAACGGCCACACCGGCTTGAAGATCGAGAACTGCGAGATCGCCGGCAAGGGGTCGAGCCAGCTCAGCGTCGGGGTCAAGAACATCGGCAACGGTATGATCACTGTGCGGAACAACGACATCCACGATGTCACCGACGGCATCGTGAGCGGCGAGGGCCTCATCGAGGGAAACTGGGTCCACGACCTCAAGTCGTATCCCGGTGACCACGTGGACGGCATTCAGACCGACGCCACGACCGGAAAGCTGATCATCCGGCACAACACGGTGAGTAACCCCGAGGACCAGACCAGCGCCATCATGATCGACGCCGACCTCGGGCCCATCAATAACGTGACGGTCGAGGACAACTTGCTCAGCGGTGGAGGCTACTGTCTCTACGGCGGATCAGGCAGGTCGAACCCGACGACCAACGTGGTGGTCCAGAACAACGTCTTCAGCCGCTCGCTCAACTCCAAGTGTGGCGAGCTCGGGGCCGTCGCCCACTTCGACATGGGCGCCTCGGGGAACGTGTGGAAGAACAACGTCTGGCAGGACACCGGTGCGCCCGTCACCCCCTGACGGCCAGCCATGAGTCCGTACAAGCGTGCGAAGGCCCCCGTGCGGTTCAGCACGGGGG